>WJIM01000394.1 GCA_014730285.1 Candidatus Zixiibacteriota bacterium | reverse complement strand
GGCCGAGGCCAGCGATGGTGAATTCTTCTACTATGGCGACGCCGCGTTTGTAGCCGGCGATGCCAACGGCGACGGTTCCCTGAACGTTTCCGACGCTGTCTTTATCATCAATTACGTCTTTATCGCAGGCGATGCTCCCAACCCGATTGAGGCTGGCGATGCCAACTGCGATGATGCCGTTAATGTCAGTGATGCTGTTTATCTCATCAATCATGTCTTCATCGGCGGCCCTGCCCCGGTTGACTGCAGTGAATAAATCGCATTACAGATAGATTCAAAGCCCCATCCAAAAAGGATGGGGCTTTTTTATTGGCCATCAATTTGCAGAAAAATCCGATTCCCTAAAAAATCATAAATCATTATCAACCATTCGGATAAGTCTTGAAAAACCAGCACTTAAGCCGACCCCTGGAATGTGGAGTACCTGATTTTCCTTGACAAAATTGTCTATCTCAGATAATTTATAATTGCAACTGGGGCGTAGAGCAACTTTCGATAAATCCACGAAAATTTTGTGCTTCGACAGAAATCCCTCAACATGCACTGTCTGGCATAATTTTCTCTGCGCCCCAACTTTTTTTATAATCCATTGCACAATAAAAAGATAAGTAACAGATGAGAATTGTCTCCTTTATAGAGACCTGATAAACATGCCCGAAAAGTCCTATTTTTGGGAGTTTTTTAGGCAATATTATATTGACAAATAAACAGAAACTTCTATATTCATATTGTACTGGCCGTAAGGTGCCAGAAGCACTTCACATACAGCATCGATTCGACAACAAGGGAAAAGTGCAGGATTAAGCTTTATACTTATAGCTTAATGGATGGCACGGTATTGTAATCAATTTGGTACTAATATGCCATTGAGATAAAAGACCGAAATTATGGTTAAACCTTATCAGTAGCTTAAAATTAAAAGTTATAAGTTCACAAAACTGCACACACCTTGGATTCTGCACCTCGCGCATGCATAACTTGCACTTCCCTGATCTATTGGGAGGAGTAGATCAGGCAAAAATACATATCTGTGCCATAATTCTACCGTCTACCCGCATGGTGCCTGGTAGAAGCAGATTTTAAAAGTTTTATATTAACCCGCCTTAAGCGAAAGGAGAGTCGATGCTAAGAGGTAACAAATTACTGCTAGCATTACTGCTGCCTGTCTTCGTACTTGCCCTTTGTTTTGCTGCCTTCGCCACTGATGAGGGAGATTTCATCATTATTGACGGCGAGCATTTAACCCCGGAACAGTGGGACGCGAAACAGGACTATTTAGCGGGCATGAAGAGCATTAAGACAGACGTTCAGCAGCCGATCGTTTCTCAGGCTCCTCAGGATGGAATCAATATCAATGATCCAGCATTGAGAACCAATCCGAGAACGCATGAGATGATGAACAAGGCTGCTCCCGCGACCAACCTGTTATTCGAAGATTTCGAGGGCGGCGTAGTACCGCCGACAGGATGGACAGCAGATGTTACTAATGCTGGTTTCACCTGGAAAATTGAAGATTACGACCCCTATAACGGACTTTATTACACCAATTGCGAATACGATCCCGCACTGGTCCCGCAGGACGAGTGGCTGATCAGCCCGACAGTGGATCTGACCACCGGCGGATCAAGCTGGGTATTGGAATTCCATTGGCTGATGAGCTATTACTGGGGCGTAGATCCTTATGACAATTATGATATTGAAGTCTGGATTTCTACCGACGGCGGTACCAACTTCAACACCATGCTCTGGGATGAATCTCAGGCTGGCGAATTTACCAACTGGACCTGGTATGAAGTAACCATTGATCTGACAGCTTATCTGACCGAAACCAACGTTGCATTCGGTTTCCGCTATGTCGGTTCTGACGGCGCCGAGGGCGCATTCGACTATATCTCGGTCAATGATGATCCTCTGCCAGTCGGTCGTTGCTGTTATGGCGATCCCGCCGCACCTTCCTGCGCCGACGAGGAGCAGGGTGACTGTACAGCTCGTCCGGACTTCCTCTCATGGGATGAAGGTCTGGATTGTACCAGCAATCCCTGCCCGATAGTTGGACAGGGTGATGACTGCACAAATCCGCTGGTAGCTACATTCCCGGCAGATTTCGTGTCGGATCAGTATACCAATACGAACTATACCTGCGGTCGCATAAATGATTATGACGGCGTGACCTGTATGGGATACTATGACGGCGGAGAAGACATTATTTATGAATTCACCGTCACAGAGGATATCTTTATCGATGTTACTCTCGATCCCAAGGGTACAAGCTGGACCGGTCTTGCTATCGGCACGGAATGTCCGCCCTCAAACTGCATTGTAAATATCAGCAGCAGTTCGGGAACATCCTATGGAATTACAAGCGTAATTCTCCCTGCGGGCACATATTATGCCATGGTTGACAGTTGGCCGTCACCGGATTGCATACCTGATTTCGATCTGATAATCGATTATCTGGGTGCTCCTCCGGCAGCTCCGGCTAACGATAATTGTGCTGACGCCGAACTGGTTGCAGGTCCATTCCCGCAGACAGTTACCGGTACCACAATCAATTCAACCGTGGATTGCCCCGGTCTTCTCGACTGGCAGGCGGTATGGTATTATTTCGAGAATCCGTATTCCTGCGCCAATGCCAAGATCGAATGGTGCGGAACCTCGCCCGACCTGGTAACCGTTGGTGTTGTCCTGATGGACGACTGTGCCTGTGATGATTACATCCTGCACAACAACACCACCTGGGACGAGTGCCCGGCCGACGGAAATCCGACCTCATACTGGAACGGTCTTTCCGCAGGTACCTATTATTATCCGGCCTTCACAGGACCGGGAACCTATGGCGGCGCCACGCAGGACTTCCAGTTCACACTGGATATTCAGGAGTGCCCGCCCGCACCTGCTAACGATGATTGTGCCGGCGCCGAGGTCATTACTCTCGGCACACCGGTCTCCGGCAGTACATTCGGCGCGACGCCGGACTGCCCCTCATTATTTACAGACTGGTACGGTGTTTGGTATCAGTTCAGTCTCAGCACTTCTACGAACTGCAATGATGTAAGCGTCAGCTATTGCGGTTCCAGCGGTGTCAACCCATCAACAGTCAGTGCGACTCTGATTGCTGAAAATTCAGAGCCGGATTGCTGTGATGAGAATTCACAGTACTTCTATACCTCCGGTGCCTTCGACTGCCCCAATGGCTGGCCGCAGTTAACATTCGAAGACATTCCGGACGGAACTTACTATTATATCGTGGCTTTCGGCGCTGATCCTTACGACTTCGTTGTCGAGATCAATGCCGTCGAGTGTCCGCCACCGGAGCCCGGCGACAATTGCGGCGATCCGCTTGCGGTTGCAATCACCGGTCCCGGCTTCGGAGGATATGTTGACAACAACTATACCTGCGGACGCGGTAACGCCGAGAGCAACACCTGTATGTCGCTCTATGACGGCGGTGAGGATATATTCTATGAAATCACTGTCGATGCTGCGGTCACCTGTGTGTTCACTCTCGATCCTCAGGGCACAACCTGGTCAGGTATGGCTCTGGGTGCGGCATGCCCGCCTCCGGGATCAACCTACAGCGACTGTCTGGCAGAGGTAACAAGCTCCTCCGGCTCGCCAAAGAGCTTTGTCTATGCGTTGACACCGGGTACCTACTATCTGATGATAGACACCTGGCCGTCACCGGATTGTATCCCGGCCTTTACGCTGACAATCGAAGAGCTGATTATTAACCCGGGTGACAATTGCGATGATCCGCTGAAGGTTAATATGCCTTCGGATTCACCGTTTGAAGACTTTGGTCAGACGACATGCGGAAGGCTCAACTGGTATGACGCCACCTGCATGTATTCGTATGACGGCGGTGAGGACATTCTCTATGAAGTCAACATAGACGAAGCCGGATACTATGAATTCCTGCATGATCCGCTTGGAACAAGCTGGACTGGCATGGGTCTGGGTGCGGCCTGCCCGCCTCCGGGATCAACATATAGCGACTGTATCGCTGAGGTCACAGATTATTCCGGCGATCCGCATGGATTCGTGGTATTCCTCGAACCGGGAACTTACTATCTAATGATCGACACATATCCGTCCCCGGATTGTATCCCGGCTTTCGATCTGACTATCACATATCTCGAACCTCCGACTCTGGAATACGATCAGACCCTGATCGAGTTCTGCCAGGTTGGCGTGGATGAATCCGGCTGCACAACCCTGAACCTCGGTAACTCAGGCGACGTAGACATGGACTTCGAGGTTATGATAGACTATGGTGATCCGCTGCCGAAGGAAATCGACGGCGCTAACATCACCACTACCGCCGGCTTCACACCGGGCGCAACGGCTGATGTGATGTTCACAATCTCCAACGCCTCCAGTGATGCCGAGTGGATCGATGAG
>WJIM01000393.1 GCA_014730285.1 Candidatus Zixiibacteriota bacterium | reverse complement strand
GTTGCGGTTGGCTCCGAACATATCCTCGGAATTGCCGAAATTAGTCCAGTATTCTCCGCCGAAATCGATAATACCATCAGCCTCGATCAGCCTCAGGAAGGGTCGATTTTCCCAGGGCTCGAAATTATCATCGAAACCCTCAATGTAATACCATTGCAAATCGTTATCATTAAAATTGTTCAGGCCGTCGTCATCATAATCGAGCCAGGCCACCGACTCATCCACATGCCAGATCACCATTCCGGAGCCGGGCATGAGGAAATCGTATTCACGTGTCAACGGCGCCGGCTGGCCGGGTGGAACCACATCCGGATTGGGAGCGGGCCCCAGGATTACGCCGGTAGCGTCAAGATCAGCCTTAAGGCTGGCCCCGCCGTCCCGGTCCGGATCGACCTGACGGTTTTCAATCAGAAAATATTCATTTTCGGAAATCGGGATTTTATAAATCTTATTCGTATTCGCGGCCAGTTCCGCGGCCATAACATCAAGGTTAATGCCTTCATTGGCCACCACGACTTCATTGAATCCGAGATAAGCGCGCGACCAGGCGTCGGGATAAAGCGGTATGGTTCCGAGAATCGTACGTGTAAGCTCGAAACCAAGATCGACCCCGGTACCGAAGCCGTTATTATCCATTAGCGAAAAGTCGCCCACGAATGTGTTGAATCTATGGGTGTCATACAGATCAACCAGGCCGAGCTGATGCGCAAACTCATGCGCCATAACAGCATTCAAGGCTGTGGCGCGATTGTCCTGCGAGGCTGTCTCGGGCATAATCATGCCCTCCAGAATCAGGATAGTACTGTCCTCCACCGGCACCGGCTGACCCATCACGATAAATCCGGTGAAGAAGTCATGCGGTGTGGGCGGGAAGCCCAGATCATTCTGCTTGTCGCTTCCGGCATGGAAGATCACGAAGACATCATATTCGAGCCAGTTAATATCATCATCCTGATCCGCCAGCCTGAGAGCATCATAGAAAAATTCGCCCAGGCCGAATTCAGGGCTCTGCGAGCCATAGTAACCCATAGTCTTGTCGAGCGTATAGACACTGTCGGATTCGAGAGGAAAAACCGTTCCGTCAATCGACAGATTGCCATTGGATACAACATTCCAGTAGTTGTGCAGCGCTTCGATATGTTTTTCGAAGTATTCACGATTATGAGGTGCGGGATCGATACCGTGTTTCTCCTCCGCCAGAAAATCCTCGTAGCTGCGGAAATCGAAATGTCCTCTCCCAGTCGTGGAATCATCATCGGGATCCTCAAGCTGGAACTGCACCCGCACCGCACACATCTTCAGCGTGCGCGGAGCCTGGGCGGAAAGCGAGGTCTTCGGCAGAAGCGATTTGCCGCTGCGCTCGAGTCCCAGCAGATTTTGCTGAGAGACATCGCTCTTGAATCCGCCGTGGGGATGCCTTCGGTAATCCGAATCCACTTCATTCTTCTTAAGGTCGGTTATTTCCAGCACTCCGGCTGCAAGACTCCCCGTGAGGAGCAGAAGAAATCCCGTAAGCAGAAGCAGTCCTATTATGTTGTTGTTCTTCCTATTCATCAAACCAGGTAAACTCCTATATTCTTCCGGTTAACGAGAATCTTACTGTGTTTGCCAAAGGCACAGTATCCGAAGACGGTATATATGCGAAGTCGAACCTGAATCCGCGATACTGAATGCCCACGCCCAGGGTCGGGGTTTTTACCTCACCTACCTGGTCGTATATATATCCGGCACGAAAGGCTATGAATGATCCGTACCAGTACTCGAATCCCACATTCTCGATAGCTTCTTTGAGCTCTTCCGAGAAGCCGTCATCCAGACCGGTCAGCATCTTGTTGATCTCGCCCACCAGCATCAGACGGTTGTAGGGATTGTCTATCAGTTTATATGAGAGGCCGATGGCCAGGTTTCTGGGAAGCGGATCGGACTGAGCCGCATCGATATAAGAAATATCCGGACCCAGATTGGTAATCGCGGCTCCGAAGGTCAGCTTTTCGACCGGCCTGTAAAGCAGGCCGATATCGATGCCGAGCGATGATCCGGTACCTTCACCCAGCTCACGTCCGGCGCCCTGATCGGACAGGCGGGAATAAATCCATTTGGCGGTCAGCCCGGCAGAAAGATTATTGGTCATCTTCTTGCCATAGCTCATGCCAATAGCCATATCGAACGAATTAAAAGTACCCATGATTTCATTGTACTCATTAACCCGCACCAGCTCACCGTAGCTCAGGAATGTAATATTCAGGCCGATTGTACCCCATTCCTCGCCCAGGTGATGAATATATGACAGGAATTCATAATATATATCGTCAGCAAGCTCGGGCAGCCAGTTGGCATGCATACCGGTAATTTCGGATTTGGCCGAGGCAAAAACCACGACCTTGTTGGGCGTGGCATACCAGGTCTCACCGGACTTGGAAATTATATCGATAGTCTTCTGGCGTTCCAGGCCTTCCTGATAGAAATAGCCGAAACGTTCATCCGAGTATTGAACCAGGCCCTTCTCGGTCCCGATATAAACCGTGCTCCCGTCAGCCATGAGGGAGGTAATCGGAGTGGCCAGCGGATTCGAGGGAATATATACGCTCCTGCCGGCCGGTACCTTATTGGTATTTATTCCGTTAAAATCGCGTATTCTCGATGCAAGCTGATCGATTTTGACCTCGCTGTCGGTATCCAGAAAATTCGCCGCGATATCTTCGATGGTCATTTCCTCTTCGACGGCGTAGGGCTTATATCCAAACAGCGTGAACCTGCCGTCATAGAGTATCTTAACTCCGTAGTCGGTACCAAGCCAGAGACGGCCGTCCGAATCGGTAGTCATGACCTTGATTTCATGGGTCAGCGAATATCTGAAAGGAATCTTCAGTTTCTGACCCGGTTCGGGTATATCGGACTGCATTTTATTCAAAGACTTGATCTGATGAGTAGCGTTGACTACCGAATTCTGATCGGAATAGCCGATAAAATCACGTACTATCTTCTGAATGGTATCATTGACACTGGCTTCATAGATAAAGAAGTCATTCCATTCAGCGCCATTGAACCTGTAGAAATTATCATTCGAAACCGCCCAGACCTTGTTCTTTGCGGCGGCATGAACCAGGTACAATGTCGAATCATTCACGCCTGCTTCATTTCCGAAGGCCTGCCATGATCCGCGATCGTACAATGCCAGTCCGACCGGAGTCGCCACCCAGAGAGTCTGGTCGTCGTAAGTCGATAGAGAGGTTATTTTATTGGAAGGAAGCCCGCTTTCGGCGGTATACTTTCTCCACTCTTTTTCCTTGGTATCGTAGCGGTAAAGGCCGTCATCGGTTCCGAGCCAGAGATAGCGTCCCATACCGACAATCGATGTCGGCTCGGAATCCATCGCCAGGGTAAACGGAATCAGTATCTTGTCAGGCAGGCGGCGATGATCGACACGGGCGGCATGGAAGGCCAGGCGGTCGATCGTTTCCATGCTGAGTTCTCCGTCGACCTGAAGTGCGGCCTCTGCCTGATTGATAAATTCTGTAAGCTTTTCCTGATCGAGGGTAAGATTCAGCCAGGCGGTCTTCAAAAACTCAAGCGATTCTACCAGATTATCAGCGCCGCTTTCCGGAAGCCTGGCCTTGAGTCTTTTTACCAGGTCATTAAGAAGGTCCCAGGAGACATTGGTGTTGATTTCCACCACTTTCATTTTCTTGTCTTCGATATCGGCACCCTCTTCAATGGTAAGCTTTTGATAAAGAACCTCTTCCAGAGTCGCGTTGCGTTTGGGATTGAAGGTCATGCCCTCAAGCCATTCCTCGCCGTTGAAATGCAGAAGGCCCTGAGCGGAAAGACCCCAGATATCATACTTCTGATAGTTGGCTTCGGGCAGGCCGTTTTCGACCAAGGTCACGCTGGTCAGGTTCTTGCTCCAGGGAGAGGCGTAATCCTTCCAGAGAGACAAAAGCAGGCTGTAGGGAACCTTGACCGATTCGGGACGCTGCGGTTCGGCGGCTTTGTCGACCACCAGCATAATCTCGCCGTATTCCTTTTCGGTTATCTGATTGTCTTCGAGGGCAAATGTTATCTTTTCGTCCAGGAATCGAATCGATTCTGCCTTGACTTTCAATTCCTGCCAGTCTGCCAGAAGCTCTTCGAAATATTCGTTTATCTGTGTTTCTTTCTCATCGCTGTCGTAATAATCGATCAGCCTTTTTCTCTGTCGGTTTAGCTCTTTGAATGACACCCCGGTGTTTTGCTCGGCCACCGATCTCACCGCCAGCTTATACATATCCCGCTCGGAGGTATTGACATTGGAGATCACATACAAGAGGACGGATTGATCCCGATCAACCTGAAAGACCTGGAAGGAGACCTCACCTTGTTCGGTACTTCTGAAGATACCGTCCGGACGAAAGGCAAAATTCTTGTATATCTCCGCCTCATCCTGGTCCAGGTCGCCCTTTAGAATCTTAAGAGCCATATCGGATATATGCGGATTATAATCTACTTTGAAGGTATGGTACTCGCTGGCCAGCGGATACATACCCAGACCCGCGGGATTCCAGTGAGTGGTTGTAGCATCATCGGCAACAGCGACGAAAGCCTCACCCATACCAGCAGCACGGGCGCCGGCGGCAATCCTGAGAAACAGAACAGCAGCGTCAGACACGCCGGCCTGTAGATGTGTGGTAGCAGATAGTAAAATTGTAATGGCCACCAGAATGATGAGGTGCTTTTTCATTGTTTTCCTCCGGTATTTCTATTTTAGAATTACAAGCTTTCCGAACTTCTCTAAACTTATATTATCGGCCAGGTTTGAGGCCGTTCTTATCGATAGTTTATAAATATATACTCCGTTAGCCAGCTTATCGCCCAGATTATCGCGGCCGTTCCATAAAGATGTCAGGTTCTCACCTTCGCGTCCCGGCAAATTCCTGAGCGTATGAATCTTGCGGCCGCTGAGCGTAAATATGTCGATGCTTATCTCTGACGCATCCGACGATAGTTCATAATAAAACTGTGTTTCATCCGCAAACGGATTGGGAACATTATAAAGCTCTACTATTTCCGGCTCCTCGGCCGATCCAATCGATATCCTGTATTCGGCCAGCCTCGAATTGTTTGCCGAATCCCAGGCCTTTATTTTCAGAGTATAATTTCCATCCTCAACTTCAGGAAGTGTTAGCTCCGCCTCTCCATTTTGATACGAACCGGGATAATAAATAAAATTATCCGTCAAATCAAAGGTATAAAACGGATCATCATCAAGATTTAATTCGATTTTGTGTCCCACTTCACCGGAAAGATTTATTCCCGAGCTGTCGAACAGCTCCACCCGCAATTCGCTCCCCTGAGGTATAACCAAACCGTCCGTCAGAAGTTCTTCTCCGAAGTACGGCTTGATTTCAGGAGCGAGAGAGTCTGTAATTTCGGTTACGGTTCCAGAAACCCGAATCGAATCCATCGATCCCGAAGCGCTCAGCGTGCTTGCGGCAGACTCGGCATAAGCCGAGATTCTGGCATTATCACCGCCATAGGAAATATCCTTGGGCACCACGAACTGAAGGCTGAACTGCCCGCCGGAAACATCTGTCTCACCGCGGAAAATCCGCGCGCCCGGCATCTTGTAATCCAGATCGTAAAAGTTGCTTCCGCTGACAATACGATAGGTCTTGTCCTGTTGATTGTCGAAAACAGCTACTGTCACAGTGCCGTTGAAGTCGGTTAATTGGCTGCCCTGCAGGTCCTGCACCTCTCCCTCGACAGTAACAAGGTTCAGCGCCGCCAGCGAATCGAGTTCCTGGCTGTTGAAGGCGATTCGATATTCCGGGGAGGCAAGTTTCATGACCGGATCGCCGAACATAATAAATTTCTTATCATTTTCACTCGGCCGGGAGATCTGCTGACGCAGGAATTTGGAGACATAAACCGCCTCTGCCAGGGAATAATCCTGGTCCGAGAAGAGCACATCAAAGAGCTTGTAATTGAAATCGGCATTGGGACCGCTGTAGACCAGACGGGTGGTGGCAACCGAGGCAATCGCCCCGCCATCGTTATAGCGGAAAAATATCTCCGCCATGCCCTCTTCAAAGGGACTGTCGAATTCTCCTATCGAGCAGGAAGCGGCTATCACCACCGTCAGCTTGTCGTCATTATGCAGCGAGGGGATATCCTCGTTACGAAATATGCGCTCGTCGGTCCAGAGACGGGGATTGCCATGCCCTAC
>WJIM01000392.1 GCA_014730285.1 Candidatus Zixiibacteriota bacterium | reverse complement strand
GCGAAGCTGGAAAGCACACCCGCAATCAGGGCGTAACGCAGGAATGGCAGATCGGGATTGGTAAGTGCATTTATAAAATCAGCCATTGGAGTTTTTTCCGTTTTGATAGCGCTGGTCATGGCGGACAATACGCATCTCGTCCTTGTATAATTCCCTGATAGCCTCGGGCGTGATTTCGGCCGTGGGATGCCTTACCACTCTTTTGTTGACACAAATCACACTCTTAACCGCTTTGGATACAAATGCCAGGTCATGCGATACTAGAAGTATGGTCATCCGTTTATGCATCTCATGCAGGAACTCATGCATCATGCCTTCAGTATCAGGATCGACATTGGCAGTAGGCTCGTCAAGAAGCAGTATCTCGGGATTACAGGCCAATGTCCTGGCTATCAGCACACGCTGTCTTTGTCCACCGGAGAGCTTCGAAAAAGGCCGCTTTGCAAGTGAATCGATTCCAATCTCCTCCATTGCCTCCATAGCCGCCTGCTTATCCGCTTTGTGGTATGGCCCTCCCAGACGGCTGCCCAGACGTCCCATCAGCACAACATCCATTACAGTTACAGGAAACTGTCGGTCGAAATCCATAGACTGCGGCATATACCCGATCTTTCTTCGCGCAGTTTCGGGTTTTTTGCCGAGAACTCTAACCTCCCCCCGGTCAGGCTCAATCAGCCCCATCATCAGATAAAGCAAGGTTGTCTTTCCGCCGCCGTTGGGACCGACTATGCTGACAAATTCGCCCTGCTTAACAATGAGATTGACTACTTTGAGCACTGGCACCAAATCGTAGGAAAAATCAACATCCCTGAAACTTATGGCAGGAACATCATTCACTATTTTCCCCTCCAATGGGTTAATCAGGAAATTTGTCGTTTATAACATATATTATAAAGCTGTCATTCTGAGCGAAGCGAAGAATCTTTATGAATCGAAAAAGATTCTTCGGTCACCCCGTTTCCTCAGAATGACATCAAGAGACAAGGCTTACCCTTGCACACTCTTCCTTTCATCCGCCTCGCAGATAATATGAAAAGCATGGCAGTCGGTGCATTCCACTATCTCGTGATGTTTAGCGAATTTCTTCCAATGATTGCGCTGCTCCGGAGTCAGAAAACCCGTCCCTTGACACAAGGGACAGGTGCTCTCCAACGCCGCCATGATCGCGTTACGGATAAACTCCGAACGGTTAGGAATGCCGGCCATAGCCTCGGACAATCTCCTGTCCACCTTGAAAGTGATTATTTCGTCTTTGCCTTTAGCCATAAATCCATCCTTCACGATTAGAATTATAGTAATACTTTGTAATATCAGAGTCAAGCAATTCATCCGCGAGGGTCTTCAAAAAAAATGCGAGCGGGATCATGTGTGATCTTTCCCGCTCGCTCCGGAAGTGATTACGGTAGGTTGCAGTACAGGAGAGTTACTTAACCAGCATCATCTTTTTGGATTCAGTGAAGCTTTCCGTATTTATTCTATAAAAATACATTCCTGATGAAAGGTCGTTAGCATCGAACTGTATCGTATGCACTCCCGCATCCATATACTCGTCAGCCAGAGTCCTTACCTCCTGACCGAGGACATTGTAAACTCGCAAGGTCACCTTGCCGGACTCAGGCAGAGAGAAGGAGATATTGGTTGTCGGATTGAATGGATTGGGATAATTCTGTCCCAGCTCAAACTCCTGAGGAACAGTCTCCACCTTGGCAAATTCCTTGGCATATCCATTGCCGTAGGCCGGAAGTTCAACCACCGTACCGTCGGGCAGAGCCGCAAACAGACCAAAGGCCGGGCCGTTCAGATTGTTAGCAGGATTCAGGAAACCTGAAGCAAAAACAACCGCCGCGCCGCCCCTAAGGCCGCGCAGATCGGCCACGAATGATGCTACCACATTGAAAGGCTGATCGCCCGGGGTAACATTAAGGACATACTTCAGGGGCCATACGGTCTTATAATTGCTGAATTCGCCGTAAGTCAGGTTGTTAACCAGAGGTCCGAACCAGAAGCCCTTGATCCTGATGTCAACAGTCGGAGCATCCGGAGAACCATGGAATACCAGCAGATCGGTGAAATATCTGTAATTGCCTTCCTCGCGAACGCCGTCTCTGGCATACAGATCAAAGCCGATCGATTCGCCATCAGGATTATCCGCGAAGTCGTCGGGATTCAAAACGCCGTTGGCAATCGCCACATAGGTACGATCTTCCTGAAGCATAACCGGAATGGTAGCGATAATATCGCCGGGACCGCTGCTGCTACCGGGGGCAACGCCGATATCGAGAGTCACGCCCGCCGGAACATCCAGAAACGGAGTGGCGGTACGGAACTCGAAATTATCCTCGAAAAGATCGCCGTTAACATAAATATCAACGATCTCAGCGGCCGGATCCGGAGCATTATGGATTACCTGCAATCTGGCAGTAGCCATCATACCCTCATAAACAGGGAACTCAACCACAGTGCCGTCAGGCAGTGCGGCAAACAGTCCAAAAGCCGGGCCGTTCTGGTTATCAGCCGGATTCAGGAAGCCGGATGCGAATGCAACGGCCGCACCACCACCCAGACCTGAGAGATCAGCAATATATGACACAACAACGGCATCATTATCATTGCCAAGCGTAATATCCAGAATATACTCTGCCGGCGGAACTGTCTGATAGTTGCTATAATCGGTGTAAGATAAATCGTCGAACAAAATACCGGCGCCTCTGGCGACCACATCAACTGTCGGAGCGTCAGTGGAGCCGTGGAATGCTATCAGGTCGATTTCGTGATATGAATCAGCCTCGGTGCTTATACCGGCGGCAGGATAAACATTAAAACCGATATCAATGCCGTCGGGATTGGAGGCAAAACTGCCGGGGCTCAAAACGCCGTTAGCAATAGCCACATAGGTCTCGCCATCAGCCAGCGTAAACGGGAAGCTGGCGATAATATCGCCCGGTCCGCTGCTGCCTGCAGGAGCTACGCCCACTACAAATTCAGTCTCTGCCGGAACTTCAAGAAATTCTGTGGCAGTGCGGAATGTAAAATCGGGGATAGCCTTGGCATCGTCAATGTAGATATCAACCATTTCGGCAGCCGGATCGGCGGCATTATGGATAACCTGAAGCAAGGCGGTCTTGGGCTTGACCGGGAATCCAACCACTGTACCGTTAGGAAGAGCGGCGAATAATCCAAAAGCCGGGCCGTTCTGATTATCAGCCGGAGTCAAAAAGCCGGACGCGAATACAACCGCCGCTCCGCCCTTAAGGCCGGATAGATCGGCTATAAATGAGGCCACCACGATGTCTTTGTCATTACCGGGAGTAATATCCAGAATGTACTCAGAAGGCGGAACTGTTATATAATTTGTGAATCCGCCATATGAAGCATTGTCGACCAG
>WJIM01000391.1 GCA_014730285.1 Candidatus Zixiibacteriota bacterium | reverse complement strand
GCTCTGCTGGGCGAGGATTATATAGGGCCTTTCGGAGACTTTGCCCTGCCAGACCAGTTTTTCCGAATCGGTGATTTCCTCCATAGTGCCTCCGATATGAATCGTTCCGGCATTGCGGCACTTATCGGATTTAAATGGAATTCTCTCGCTCAACGCCCAGTCTACTTTAAATGCGCCAGGGCCATAGCGGTATCTTGCCAGGCGCTTACGGTACCTGACAGGCAGCTTATCTTTACATATTTCAAGGACCTGTCGGGGAGTCAGATCGAATAGAATTGCTTTTGCCGAGGGGAGATCATCAAGGCTCTTGACTTCGAAATTAGTTTTAATTTTGCCGTCGAGTGAAAGCAAAAGAGACTGCATTGAGCATGCGATGGATTGAGAGCCGCCCTTTGGAATCGGCCAGCCGTGGTTATGCCCCTGGATCATGAGCACCAATGCTATCGCTGAGGTGATCTTTTTATCCAACGGCAGAATAGAATGTGCCGCCATCCCTGCGAAAAGCGCTTTTGCTTTTTCATGCGAAAAATATCTTTCGGTAAAGCTCTTGGCAGATCGAACAGCCTTCAAACCAAAGCGGATTGCCTCGGGAAGATAATATGGAATCTTTACCGGGCCTAAAAGATCGAATGCGATTTTATCCCAGTCTCCCACAAGCGGTTTTATGGTTCTGATATAAACATCGCGGTCTTTGTCAAGTGATTTGGCAGTGTCTTCAACGCTTGATGCCAATATAGCGGCATCGCCGTTATCAAGCGGATGCGCTGCGGCGATTGGCGGGTAAATCCATTCCAGACCATGCTTATTAAGCGGCAGACGGCTCAGAAAGGGTGAGGCTGCTCCCAGCGGATGTACGGCGGAGCAGATATCATGAACAAAGCCCGGCTCGGTAAGCTCTGCCGAACGCATACCGCCGCCTATCGTATCTTTAGCCTCGAGCACGAGCACCGAAAGATCGGCCATGGCCAGGGTGATGGCGGCCGCGAGACCATTTGGCCCCGAACCAATTATTACAGCATCGAATTTCTCTGACATCACTTACAATGAGGCTGATGCGTCAAGATAATACAGGATTATCATTGAGGCAAGTTTGGCTGTGCGATCATGAATGTCATACTTGGGATTCAATTCAGTTAACTCCAGAATAGGGGAGCGTCTGTCACCGCCGGCTATTTTTGCGATGTAACAGATTTCCTCGGCGCTCAGACCGATTGGATATCCGGCGCTGACTCCCGGAGCATCCTGAGCCTGAACCGAATCGAGATCAAATCCCCAGAAGATGTTTTTGGCGTTATTTGATTCAAGTATGTTTTTGAAGACGGCGTTTATCCCTTCGGTTCGAAGCTCCTCCAGCGGATAGACATGAACTCCGGTCTGATCAAGGAAGCGCCTGTATTCCGGAGAATTGACGATATCCTTTCCGGCCATTTCGTACAGCCTTTCCGGCCGGATTTGATTTTCATCCAGAAGCTGGCGGTAGGGCGTTCCGCTGTGACGGATATCCTCCTGCCTGACATCAAAATGACTGTCGATATTGAAGACCAGAATATCATCCGAGGAATTTGCAAGAGCGCTGCAATCGGGATAGGAGATATCATTTCCTCCGCCCAGGATCACCATGCGTTTGCCGTCCTTCAAAACCCTTTTTACAATTTCATGCTGGCGGTCGTGGATTTCCTCTAAACTGCCCTCGACAATAGTGTCGCCCAGGTCGAATAATTCGCAGTAGCCGACTTTTTCCGGCACCGAGAATTTATAAAGGGCTTTACGGATGGCATGCGGACCTTCTTTGGCCCCGACTCTGCCTTTATTGCGCCTGACGCCCTCATCCTGAGGACAGCCCAGAAAAACGAAATCCGCATCTTGATAACTTTCAGGTGCGGATTTTACGAACTCGCCCATCTTGATATCGTTGGGATCGTTACGGCTGTAAAACAGACCGCCATCCGGCCTTACGGTATATTCGAAAATATCCATCAGATAATATAATCTGATTATTGTTGCGGAGGTTCCTCAACAATAATGAAACCGTTTAATGTGTCCGGACGATACAGGTCAAAATAGGGAAATGTGCCTGTCTCCAGAAATTCCAGAGTGAATGTATCGTTCGGCTCTAAAATCCCGCTGTTGAAGACAGTATCCTGCCCGCCGTTTTCTACACTGGTTACCGTATGGCGAATATCATCGAAGTTGATCCAATGAACATCAGTGCCGGAATATACTGTGAGTGATTCAGGCAGAAAGGCATTATCTTCGATAAAGACCTCATTGGGGAGAGGTGTTGCCGATATTACCGTATCTTCCTCGGCGGTTGCTTCAAGATAACCTACATCATCACCTTCAGCCTGTTCTTCCCCTCCGCAGTAAATAAGTGATACGGAAAGCATAAACAGTAATGTTAAAGGAATCGAAAGCCAGATTTTGTATTTAGGTTTATTCTTCATAATTATCCTCCTCCCATTATTTTAGTTGCCAGAGTCATGGTATAATTTAAGCAGATGGAATAATGGGGCAATGATAGTAAATTATATAGGGAATACGTAATAGCTGTACGTAATTCTTTAAGTAAATCGGTTTTTTGATATAGAGCATGTATCAAATCGAGTTTAAATTGCTCTTTAATATGTGAGAGAAAACGATTTACTCTTCTATATTGACAAGCTTGTTAATATTTTTATTTTTAATGTATATCCTCATGACTGATTAGCAGCAGGCTTTATAAATAAATACAATTGAATCATCGTCTTGTGGAAATCTACATGTCGATATCTTATCATTTAACCGTGTCAAAATGGGGGTTGAGGAGGTGATACAGGTATATTCATATTTCTAACCTTTTGAATCAATGTAACTTTCAAGCTCAAAGTCTGCCTTTGAGGGGAGGAGAAAAACATGAAAAAAGTTATAGCGGCAAGCTTGTTTTTGGTACTGATCCTGGGTCTTACAGTATCTGCCAGTGATTTAAAATATATTGAGGTGGAAAGGCAGGATGCGCCGGGATTTGTCGGCTATGTGCCGGATGAAATCGTGGTTGAATTCGATCAGTTTACCGCCTCAAGTGTTACAAAATCGGCAAACCAAACCGGCCGCATCGGTGTTTTTGAAATCGATAATCTGGCTGAGAAATATGGCGCCGTATCGCTACGTCAGCAGTTTCCCGGTTCGGATCAGAAAGCTTTGCGCAAGAGCGATGTTGATCTTTCCGGCTGGCACAAGATACGATTCGCAGGGGAAGTCGATGTTGAACAGGTAGTCAGGGAATACAAGCAACTGGGGGCAGTTCTGGATGCACAGCCAATCGGCATACATACCACCTATGCCCTGCCCAACGATGGCAATTTTGCCGAGCAATGGCATCTCAACCAGACCAGCGATCATGATATCGATGCGCCCGAGGCCTGGGATATCGAAACCGGAGATGAGTCCATAATCGTGGCAATTCTCGACTCCGGAGTACGTTACTTCCACAAAGACCTTGGCGGCGGAGATGCATCATACAGCAATCCCGGTCTTGCTGATGGAAATATGTGGATCAATACTGCCGAGAAAAACGGCTCTGCCGGTGTTGATGACGACGGTAACGGATTTGTGGATGACTGGATTGGCTGGGATTTTGTTGACGGCGGTTCGAATTGCTGGTCGGGTGAAGACTGCGATTACCAGGATAATGATCCGCGCGATTTTAACGGTCACGGCACTCATTGCGCGGGCAATGTTGCTGCGATTACCAACAACGGTTATGCCACCTGCGGGCCTGCCGGCGGCTGGGGTAACGGCACGCTTCAGGCATCCGGCAACGGCGTTAAAATAATGGCGCTGCGTATTGGTTGGTCGGGGACATACTGGTATTACGAAGTCGGCTATGTCCGTATGGACTTTATTGCCGAGGCCCTTTATTATGCTGCGGATAATGGCGCCAAAATTGCCTCATGCAGCTGGGGATCATCAAATACTGGTGGACTTTCCTCCGCAATTAGCTACTTCCTTGGAAGCGGTGGAATTATCTTCAAAGCCGCGGGTAATGACGGCAGCCAGACCGCGGATTATATGTGCGGCCTTAACAACTCGAATATCGTATCAGTTGCCGCCACCGACAGCAATGACTGCAAGGCCGATTTCTCGAACTATGGAACCTGGGTAGATATTTCCGCTCCCGGTACCGGTATCCTGAGCACATATCATGACCACGGCGATCCGCAGAATGACTACGTGGCTGCTCTTGACGGTACCTCGATGGCCACACCGCTTTCAGCAGGCGTGGCAGCATTGATATGGTCGCAGAACCAGGGATGGAGCCGCAGTCAGGTTCTTACGCAGTTATTCGAATCCGCCGATGATATCGATAACCTATCCTGCAATTCATCCTATGCCGGTAAGCTGGGCGCCGGAAGAATTAACGCCTATAATGCAGTTAATACGGGAACACCGCCGCCTGTTGCTGATTTCACCGGGTCACCCACTTCCGGATGTGCGCCCCTGACGGTAAACTTCACCGATCAGTCAACCGGTGATATAACGAGCTGGGACTGGGATTTTGGCGATGGTGGATCATCCACAGCACAGAATCCATCCTATCAATATAATTCCGGCGGCACCTATACGGTCTCCCTGACTGTGACAGGTCCCGGCGGTTCGGATACCGAAACCAAAACAAATTATATCACCGTCAATGTTGGCCCGACTGCCGACTTCGTGGGATCGCCTACTTCCGGCACCGAGCCTTTGACGGTCAACTTCACCGATCAATCCACAGGCGCAGCTTCATGGGATTGGGATTTTGGAGATGGCGGTTCTTCGACAGCACAGAACCCAAGCCATGAGTACGCAAGCGCCGGAACATATACCGTAAGCCTGACCGTTACCAATGCATGCGGCAGTGATACCGAAACCAAGACCGATTATATTACGGTCGATCCCTGTCTTGCTCCGGTTGCCGATTTTGAGGGATCGCCTTTATCCGGTGAAGCGCCTTTAACCGTCAGCTTCACCGATCTTTCCACTAACGGTCCTTCGAGCTGGGATTGGGACTTTGGAGACGGCGGAACATCGACAGCCCAGAATCCGACCCATGAGTATACCGCGGCAGGGACCTATACTGTGTCACTGACTGCCACAAATTCATGCGGCACCGATACTGAAACCAAGACTGATTATATAACGGTTACATGCACGGCTCCTGTAGCTGATTTTGAGGGATCGCCTTTATCTGGTGAAGCGCCTTTAACCGTCAGCTTCACCGATCTTTCCACTAACGGTCCTTCGAGCTGGGATTGGGATTTTGGCGACGGCGGAACCTCGACAGCCCAAAATCCGACCCATGAATACACCGCGGCAGGAACGTATACTGTATCATTGACTGCCACAAATTCATGCGGCACCGATACTGAAACCAAGACTGATTATATAACGGTCACCTGCACAGCCCCTGTTGCTGATTTTGTAGGCTCTCCGACATCCGGCGAGGCTCCCCTGACGGTCAGCTTCACCGATCAATCGACCGGTGCCACCTCATGGGATTGGGATTTCGGAGATGGTGGAACATCGACGGCGCAGAATCCGACCCATGAATACACCTCAGCAGGGACGTATACGGTATCATTGACCGCCACAAATTCCTGCGGCTCCGATACTCAAACTAAGACCGATTATATAACCGTTACTGAACCAGTGCAGTACTATATGCATGTTGGCGATATGCAGGTCACCAAGGATAGCTGGTGGATACTTCGCAGAGGACATGCATACGTGAAAATCGTGGATGCAGGCGGATCGCCAGTTGCCAACGCTACCGTCAGCGGACACTGGACCGCTGGAGCATCCGATTCGGATCAGTTCACCACCGGCTCTGACGGATGGGGTGAATGTGTTTCGAACTGGATATGGGGCGATGCCACGTTCACATTCTGCGTGGATGATGTCACTAAATCCGGATGGACATACGACCCGGCTGCCAATGTGATGACCTGCGCTTCGTCTGACGGTTCCGTATCGGCTGTTATGTCGAAGGTTGCGATTGATTTTGACGAGATCGAAAACATTGACGGCCGCCAACTGGTCTTCAATGTTCCCAATCCGTTTAATCCCACAACCGAGATTAATTTCTTCATGCCTGAGGCGGGAAATGTCAGGGTAGAGGTCTTCAACCTCCTCGGACAGAAAATTTCCACGCTTCTGGACAGGGAGTGTAACGCCGGATTGAATTCGGTTACCTGGGACAGCCGCAACGGTTCCGGGACAAAGGTCGCAAGCGGAATCTACTTCTTCCGTGTAACCTATGAAAACGAAATATCGATTACGAAGAAAATGCTTCTGATGAAGTAGAGTATTCTCAAGAAACAGCGCCGGATCCGATCCGGCGCTGTTTAAAATATTATCGCATTTCTCTGATGGGCGCTTCCTTACGCCACATCTCATGCACGAATCTGAACAGCTTTTCACTAAGTGAGACCTTATACGGGGTGGGATTCAGCGGACGTTTATGATCCTTGCGCATGGAATCGATCTGTTCAATGGCAAAGTCCCGGATTTTATCAGGAGGAGGCGATTCGTGTTGCAATTCTCCGTCCCAGACCAGGTGATGAAGCGGTTCTACTTTGCTGGGGATAACATACGTGCGCTTTGCCTCCTCGAAAGGATGGCAGCATAATACACGCTTCCCTTCCTCGGGAGTCTCCTCGCCGACCGTTATCATAAGATCAAGTAGCGGGTAGCACTTCTCGCCGTAAAGCCGGTATCCTTCCTTACGGCCCGGAAAGGTCATCTTGGCAATATCCTCGGAGAGTTTTATTTTAGGTTCATCCCGCGCCTGTACCAGTTTGTAGACACACCCCAGGGAAGGATCCTTCTGGCAGGTTACCAGATGAGTTCCGATTCCGAATATATCGATCTCATGGCCCTGCTGATTTAAGGAGCGCAGTGTGTCTTCATTGATTTCATTGCTGGCTACGATTTTAAGGTCCTTAAAATCATTATCATATTTTTCTCCCACTTCGGCAAACATCTCGCGTGTGCGCTTGGACAGATGCGATAAATCGCCTGAGTCGAGACGGATTCCTACCGGAACGTAACCCGCATCCTTCAATGCCAGCGAAACGCACAGGAAGTTCGGGATGCCGGATTCCAGTGTGTCGTAAGTATCAACCAGTGCCAGGAAACCGTTGGGGAATGCGCGGGCATAGGCGATAAATGCTGCCAGCTCTCCATCATTGGTATGGCCGTATCCGAGCTCATCCCGGTATTTCAAAACGGCTTCAAGGAATTCATGCTTGTTTCCTTCCGGACCGGCAAGCGTCTTTTCCTTGATATCGTCTATATTCGTATAAGAGGAGATATAGGAATGTGCCTGTGTACCGCTGACCGGCATGCCAAACAGATAACCGGCCATCATATTGCTCGTACCGTCAAAACCGCCCAGATAGCTGTATCTTGATGCCGAGACCGCTCCGTCCGGCCCCTGAGCGCGCCGCATTCCGAATTCGATCAGTTTCTTGTCCTTACCCGCTGCAAGACGCAGGCGCATGGCATTGGTTGCAATCAGTGACGGAAAGGCAATCAGATTCAATATAGTTGATTCCAGAAGCTGGCAGATTCCCAGAGGTCCCTCCACACGCATCATAGGTATACGG
>WJIM01000390.1 GCA_014730285.1 Candidatus Zixiibacteriota bacterium | reverse complement strand
TTGTCGGGCAGATGAATCGACTCGATTTTGCCCACGGTATGCAGGAATGTCCGCTTGACGCCCAGAATCACGGTCTCGTCCCTCTGTGTCATCAGCCAGGAATGATCGCCGATATTTTTGAACATCTTGCTGTTCTTGACCTCGGCTTCCTTCGATTCCCCTCCGGTTGTCTCAGCTTCGGCTTTCGCTTTTTCAGCGGCCCTGACCAGATCGGCGGCGCGAGTCAGGACGCCCAGAAGTTCTTTTTTTGTGAACGGTTTGGCTATGTAATCGAAGGCGCCCAGTTGCGTTGCCTGCAAAGCGGTGTTGATCGTAGCATAGCCGGTTATGACAATCATCGGAATATTGGGATTCTCGCGCTTAACCATGCTCATGAATTCCAACCCGTCGATATCCGGCATCATCAAATCGGTCAGAATTATGTTAATATCATTTTCCAGCATTATCTCGGTTGCCTGCCGGACTGAAAGCGCGGTGAATACATCATAGATTTCCTCTTTGCGCAGATGTTTGTGGACGCTGTCCAGCACAATCTGCTCATCGTCCACAACCAGAATATTTAATTTGTTTTCCATATCTAAAACTCCCTGATTGACAGCTCAGTCATAATTTTATCAGGATTTATGATAAGCCGGGAGGACGATATTGAAAATCGCTCCGCCCTCATCGGCCATGTCAACCTCGATCGTACCACGATGGCGCTCAACAATTCCCCAGCTTACCGCAAGGCCGAGACCGTTGGTACCCTTGGTCGAGAAAAACGGCTCGAAGATTTTATCGATTAGATTTTCAGGAATACCCGGGCCGTTGTCCTCGACAGAAATCATGCATCTATCCTGACGCTTGCCATACCTTGTAGTCAAGGTGATGCGTCCTTTGCCCTTCATGGCATCCGCGGCATTCAGCATCAGATTCAACAGCACCTGCTGTATCTGCTGCTGGTCGCACTGAATTAAGGGGATATTTTGTGCAATATCCATTTCGATTTCTATATTCCGGAACTGAGGCAGCTTTTCGACCAGCGAAAGAGCCTGATTCACTATCTGGTTCGGATTAATCTCCTCGAGTTTGGGAGCCTCCTGACGGGCGAAATCCAGCAGATTCTTTACGATATCCCGGCAGCGTTTGGTCTCGCGTATAATTACCGCTATATCCTCATAGTGCTCGTCATGGCTGTTCAGATCTTCTTCCATATCCTCGGCATAGGCCAGGATTCCAGTCAGGGGATTGTTGATTTCATGCGCCACGCCTGCCGCCAACTGGCCGATTGCCACCAGCTTGCTGGACTGCACCAACTGATCTCGCAATTCCTTCTCGGAGGTAACATCACGCATAATAGTGCAAACCCCCAGAGCGCTTCCATTGTAATCCTGCAGAGGAAATCGAACTGTCTGGAAATAATGATCGCGTCCCTCAATCGGTATAACCTCCTCGTAGGAACGATGGCAGTTGCATTCGATAACCTCCTGATCATGTTTTTGAATCAACTTCGCCAGCTTTTTGGGAAGGACCTCATCCGCTTTCTTGCCGAAGAAATCCTCCGGTTCATGGCCAAACGCGGAGGCAGTAACCGGATTCACGATAATATACCGTCCCTCCAGATCCTTCATACTGATCCAGTCATGGGCTGAATCGATAAATGAGCGAAACCTCTCCTCGGCAGTCTCTATCTCGCGCCTCAGCATAACCTGATCGGTGATACGATGCCATGTGGCCAGAATCCCCTCCGGCCTGCCCTCGGCGCTAATCAGGGGTGTGCGCGTGACCTCCCAGTGAATCTCGTTGGGAGGCGGAATTATCCATATACTTGAAAACGATTCTCCGGTTCTGAGGGTATCATCCAGCATAGCGACCTCACGCTCGCAATGATCTTCGAAATCGGTACCCTCGAAAAGCTCCCTGCAGGTTTTCCCCACAGCCTCTTCCGGTTCAATTCCGATATAATTGCTGAAGCTGCGGTTGACCCGCATAGCTTTCTTGTCCTTGTCCAGAACGACAATCAGTTCGGGGATGCTGTCGACCAAAAGCTGGAGGAAGTTTCGTTCCTTGTCCAGTTTTTCCTCCAGACGCGCTAGTTCATCGATACGCGACATCTGGTCGGTCTGGGCATTTAACAGATCCCAGAAAATTCGCGCAATAGTATGATCTATCAGCTTGACGCCCAGGGGGATTATCTTATGAATCTGCTTTAGGACCTCGTCCCGGCCGGTCAATTCCAGGACAAGTTCTATCCCGGGCGTTTCCATGGCCTGCTGAATATCGGTGGTGGTATTGATTCCCTCCTTACGGGCATAAACCATACCGGTAGCATCGGGATCGGAATCCATGACACATGCGATCTCGAGACGCAGCTCCCTCATGAATGTTCCGGAGGCAAGCTCGATAATCTCCCGGCAGGCACGTCCCCCGCCGATAATCACTGTTTTCATTCAATCCCCTCGAGAGCAGCCTTTAAATGCGAATCGGTTACGAATATCCTTATATGAAAAATATATAAAATTTTATCAGATTGGAAAGTCTCTTTCCAGCATTCTGTGATAGTCCTCCAGAAGCTGTCCGATATTTACGTAGAAATCCCTGGGCTTGATCGTGAAATGAAGCAGTATGTCGTTCAGCCGTTCGGGGAGATACGGGTACAGCTTTTTGAGATTCATTATGCGGTATTCGTAAAACGCCGAAGCATCGGTCGGGACAAGGCTTTCTTTAACCTCCTGTGAAAATTCCTTACTTCGTAAAACCTGTTGAAAGGAGTTTATCCCCTTGCCCACGCAATAGCTGATGATATTGCCGATACTCCACATATCAAAATCGGAGACCTTCTGATTCAGGTCGAAATCGATCCAGCGATACCGTCCCGTATCGCTTTCGATTATAATATGGTCGTTTCTGATATCACCGTGGCAGAACTTCTTTTTGTGCAGTAATTCTATGGCTTCAATCGAATCGGTCAGCTTCCATAGAAGCCTTCCCAGGTCCTCATGAAAATACTGCTCATGACTCTTTTTGATATGGAAGATATAATTAAAAAAGGTTTCGCCTTTGATATAATCAATTACCCTGACATTATTGCCTTTCTCGTCATAAGCGCTGTAACCCTGCATGAAACGCTCATCACCTTTGACAAAATCCAGAACATTTCCCTCTTTTTCCGGTGAACGATAACAGCGCACTTTGAAAATCCCGATGTGTGCCATGAATTCCTCATTGAATTCGGTTTTGATAATCTTATGTTCTCCGGATTCCATATCAATTACCGAGAAGACCCAGTATTTGGGCTGCTCGCCGATACCGAAACGGGTTTCGTGCTTATTGCCTTTGACCACATAATCCTGCCCGCCGATTCTGATAATATCACCGCGGATTATGTTCATCCAGTTGGAGGTGTCGGTTATTATTCGCGGGGGTTCGTAGAGCTTCCATCCGGTGAGCTCCACGATTCGAGCTGTAAGCTTTTCGATTTCTTTCATTTAGCAATTATCCCGGTTTATTTCTCGGTTTCAGAATCGCTTGATTTCCAATGAATTGCAAATCCCGTTCAGAAAATTAGCTGATAAAGATTAATACGCAAGCTTTTTTACCGACTATCAAACCGATACAGATTCTCCTTTTTATTGATATTCAGTTTGATTTTTATCGGGACATTTGCTTTAATATCTTCTTAACAAGTCATTGATTTTTTAATACATGGTTTTTGATGGCGAAACTATCTATCTTTTATTGAGTTAAAGAGGATTCTTTGTCCTGCCGAAGACTATACTGAAATGTAATT
>WJIM01000389.1 GCA_014730285.1 Candidatus Zixiibacteriota bacterium | reverse complement strand
TTATCCATAGCTACTCCTTTTGTTCTTTGTCAATTATTACAAATTGATATGCTTTGAATAATTAAAACAGGCAAAGGGAGTCATTGTTCAAACTTATTGTGTATAGCAAAAAGGCTTCTCACTCCGAGGAGCGAGAAGCCTATGAATCAAGTCGCAAACTTTTTACTTTCTTATAATAAACCTGGCGTCCACAGCCTTGGTGGTTTTGGGTGAACTGGAGATAATAAACGGGTTAACATCAAGCTCAACTATCTCGGCAAAATCGGTCACGAGCTGGCTAATTCTCAGTATCGAGTCAATCAAAACGTCCATATTGACCGGTTCGCTCCCACGGAAGCCCTTCAGGATCTGATAGCCCTTGAGCGATTTGATCATCTCTTCGGCATCCAGATCAGACAGGGGATTGATCTTAAAAGCGACATCCTTCATAATCTCGACATAAATTCCGCCCAGGCCGAACATGATAATCGGGCCGAAGGCCGGATCGGTAGACATACCGATGACCGTCTCCACCCCGCTCGAGACCATCTCCTGAATAACGACGGAAAACTTCTCCTTGCCCTTGAGCTCTTTCGAGACTTTCTTCTTCAATTCATCAAATGATTTATTAATCTCGTCAGGTGTTCTCAAATCCAGAGCAACAACGCCCTTATCGGTTTTGTGCAGAATCTTGGGAGTGTTGACCTTCATCGCCACCGGAAAACCAAGCTTCTTGGCCTGGCTGACCGCCTCATCCTTGGAAAAAGCATAAACATAAGGCGCAATAGGAAAGCCGTAAGCCTCCAGAATATCCAATGCCTGCTCGCCGATTATCTCGCGCCCCTCGGCTTTCTTGATAATATTCTGCACCTTTTTCTTTTTAACCTCGAATTTTTTGAACTCACCCTCGGGACGATCTTTCCATTGACGATATTTCTCGAGATTCGCCAGGGTACGTGCCGCTGATTCGGGGAATATAAATGAAGGCACATGATTGTCGCGCAGAATTTTCAGGCCGGTCGATTCCAACCCCACACCCATAAAACAAGCTACCATTGGCTTATCATGTTCATTAAACGTGTTCACTATCGAGTGCGCCACCGCCTCCTGATTGACCGTGATGGGCGGAACGAAGATAGCGAAGACCGAATCGACATTCTTGTCATGACAGACCGTATGAAGCGCATGCTGGAATTCCTTTTCACCCGCACCCGCAATCAGATCGAGCGGATTTCCGATAGGCGTGTCGGGCGGAAGTATTGGGCGGATTTTTTTCTGGGTACTGGCGGCGTAATCCGGCAAGTCCAGTCCCAGATTCACCAGCGAATCGGTAGCAATAATTCCCGGACCTCCGGCATTGGTCACAACGCCCACATTGCTTCCCTTCGGAAGCGGCATGCGTGCAAAAGCCGAGGCCACATCGAACATCTGCTCGATAGTACCGACCCGCAAAATACCTGTCTGCTGAAAGAGCGCCTCGACCGAAACATCCGAACCCGCCAATGCCCCGGTATGAGATGAGGCCGCGGCCATTCCCTTGGGAGTGGTGCCCGCTTTCACTGCGATAACCGGCTTGACCTTGGTTATCTGACGAGCCAGGGTGCTGAAGTTCCGCGGGTTGCCGAAATCCTCGAGGTACAATAGAATGATTTCCGTGTCGGGATCCTGACCGAGGTATTCCATAACATCGATGCTGTGCACATCGGCCTTGTTGCCGATCGAAACGAACTTGGAAAAGCCCAGATTCATCTGGGTAGCTAAGGCCATGATAGCCTCACCCATCGCTCCCGACTGACTTACGAATCCGATCTTGCCGTATTTCGGCCGGACCTTGGAGAAAGTTGCATCCATACGGCAGGCCGGATTGGCATTAATAACACCGAAGCAGTTGGGGCCGATCATGCGCATGCCGTACTTCTTGACCCTCTCGGTCAGCTCCTCTTCCATCTTCGCTCCGGTTGCCCCGACCTCGCGAAATCCTGCGGTGATTACTATCAGTCCCTTAACACCCTTCTCTCCACACTGATCGATCACCTTGGAGACATGCTCGCGCGGCACCACGATCACCGCGCAATCGACAGCATCCGGAACATCGCGCACCGTGGAGTAAGCCTTGATCGAATGTATAACCGAATGAGTGGGATTGACAGGAAAGACCTTGCCGTTGAACTCGTAACTGATAAGATTATGCAGAACCTCATGCCCGATCTTGCCCTTGACCGGAGTTGCCCCGATCACGGCAATCGATTTGGGATCGAAAATATGTTCTAACCCTTTCATGGATTATTCCTTATTAAATGTATAAGCCAGCCATTTTACTGATATATACTGAAATTGAAATCAATTAGCCACAGAAAAAAGCCCCCGTTTCCGGGGGCTTTTAAATCAGCTAAGCCGTTGTATATGATTTACCGGTTTTCTGCTTTTCCTGTTTTTCCTTGATGACTGCCTGAGCCGCAGACAAGCGTGCAATCGGCACACGGAAAGGCGAACAGGAGACATAGTTCAAACCGGTCTTGTAGCAGAATTCGATGCTGGCCGGATCACCGCCGTGCTCGCCGCATATTCCGACCTTCAGGTCTTCATTCACAGAGCGGCCTTTTTCAGTTCCCATCTGTACCAACTGCCCCACTCCGTCCTGGTCCAGCGATACGAAGGGATCTTTCACGAAGATGCCCTTATCGATATAATATCTAAGGAACTTGCCGGCGTCATCACGCGAAAATCCCATAGTCATCTGGGTCAGGTCATTGGTACCGAAGGAAAAGAAGTCAGCCTGCGAGGCCACCTCGTCGGCGGTCAGGGCCGCGCGCGGGACCTCGATCATGGTACCGACCTTGTACTGTACCTTGGCTTTCATCTTGCGGATCACTTCCTCGGCAACCCTGACAACGACCTCTTTCTGGTTCTCCAGTTCTTTCACATTGCCGACCAGCGGTATCATGATCTCGGGATATACCTTCTTGCCCTTCTTGGAAAGCTCGCAGGCGGCCTTGATTATCGCACGCACCTGCATCTCTGTAATCTCCGGAAAGGTGATTCCGAGACGGCATCCGCGATGGCCGAGCATAGGATTCTGCTCGTGCAGATCCTGGATTCGAGCCAGGATTTTTTCCTGCTTGCCAATCTTCTCTTCATCAGCGCCGTCATCAACCAGCTTTTTGATTTTAGCCTTGACCTCATCGGCATTCGGCAGGAACTCATGCAAAGGCGGGTCGAGAGTTCTGATAGTAACCGGCAGGCCCTCCATAGCCTTGAATATTCCCACGAAGTCGGATTTCTGGAAGGGCATCAGTTTATCCAGCGCGGCCTGACGCTCTGCTGTTGTATCAGCGAGAATCATCTGCTGTACAACAGCCAGACGGTCCTCGGCAAAGAACATATGCTCGGTACGGCAGAGACCGATACCCTCGGCGCCGAACTTCCTGGCAGTGGCGGCGTCATTGGGAGTATCCGCATTGGTACGAACCCCAATGGAACGATACTCATCGGCCCATTTCATGAACTCGCCGAACTCGCCGGTCAGCTCCGGCTCGATAGTCGGTATCTGGCCCAGCATAACCTCGCCGGTAGTACCGTTGATGGTGATCATATCACCTTCCTTGACTATCAGGGTACCTATCGAGAACTGACGCTGGGATTCATATACCCGAACATCCTCGCATCCGGCCACGCAGGGCTTGCCCATACCGCGGGCAACCACTGCGGCATGAGATGTCATACCGCCGCGCGAGGTCAGGATACCCTCGGCCGCGAACATACCGTGGATGTCGTCGGGATTGGTTTCGGTTCTGACAAGTATAACCTTTTCGCCGTTTTCATTTGCTTCCACGGCCTGGTCGGCAGTGAAGATAACCTTGCCGCAGGCGGCCCCGGGTGATGCTGTCAGACCGGTAGCCACAACATCATACTTGGCCTTGGGGTCGATACGGGGATGCAGGAGCTGATCCAAGTCCTTGGGCATAATTCTCATCAAGGCCTCTTCCTTTTTGATCAGCTTCTCCCCGACCATATCGACCGCGATTTTGACAGCAGCCGGAGTCGTGCGTTTTCCGGCACGAGTCTGGAGCATGTAAAGCTTGCCTTCCTGAATCGTGAACTCGAAATCCTGCACATCCTTATAGAATTTTTCCAATTTTCCGGTAATATCCACCAACTGCTTGTAAACGCTGGGCATCTCCTTTTTCAATTCGACAATCGGCTTGGGAGTACGGGTTCCGGCCACAACATCCTCGCCCTGTGCATTGGTAAGGTACTCGCCGTAGAACTCCTTATCGCCGCTGGCAGGATTACGTGTGAATCCGACACCGGTGGCTGAGGTGTCGCCCATATTTCCGTAGACCATAGTCTGGATATTAACCGCGGTCCCGAGATCCCCGGGAAGTTCATTCAATTTTCGGTATGTGATTGCGCGGGGATTGTTCCATGAACGAAAAACCGCATCACGCGACATCTCAAGCTGCTGCCAGGGATCCTCGGGAAATTCCTCACCCGATTTATCCTTTACAATCCTCTTGAAGCTCTTGATAATGGATTTGAAATCATCGACCGAGAGCGATGTGTCCTGGCGAATCTTGCGCTGTTTTTTCTTTCGCGTGATGACATCCTCGAAGATGTCCTTGTCGATACCAAGCACAACATTGCCGAACATCGCAATAAAACGACGATAGTTGTCGTAACCGAAACGCTCGTTATCAGTCTTCTTTATCAGGCCCTTCAGGGTCTCGGCATTTAGACCCAGATTCAATACCGTATCCATCATGCCCGGCATCGAAAAAGCGGCCCCGGAACGAACCGAAACCAGAAGCGGATTTTCGGGATCGCCGAATTTCATACCGGTATCTTTTTCGAGCTTTGTCATGGCCTTTTTGATCTGATCGTCCAGACCGTCCGGCGCCTGCATATTGTTATCGTAGTATTCACGGCAGACATCGGTGGTGATAGTAAATCCGGGAGGTACAGGGATTTTGGCATGAGTCATATCCGCCAGTCCCTTGCCCTTGCCGCCCAAAAGGTATTTGTCCTCTTTATGGCCTTCCGCTTTACCGGCGCCAAAATAATAAACCATTTTCATCTTTGTTGTTTTTGTCCTCTTAGTTGTAGTAGTTTTCTTGGTTGTCTTTGCTGTTTTGGTTTTTTGGGCCGTTTTGGCAGACTTGGCCTTCGAAGTTTTCTTGGCCGTCACTTTTTTGGTCTTGGTAGATTTGGCTTTGGAAGCCTTGACGGATTTGGATTTCTTCTTCGAACTTACCCTTTTTTTCTTCTTCTTTGCTTTTGCAACCATATCCTCTCCATATATGTTATAAATTTTCTGCCTAATTACAAAAAATTATGCCAAAATGCAAGTTTATTTTGCATTGGGTACACAGCCCCATTTGCTATAGAACTGGATCGGATAGAGTTGGTTCAAAAATAGCGCAAAAAAGCCCTACATTGTGAAAAAGCGCTCACCCTTTATAATATCGTTCAGAAGCCTGAGAGTCTTCTCGACCGGAGCATGCATAAGATCGTGGGTATTCACGGTCTGCTTGTACCTTTCGCGGACATATTCAACCCCGTTTGCACCCTTCACACCAGCCTTCTGCTTCTTCTTGTGAGTCAGGTTATAGAGTCTCTGGTACTCTTTGGCTTTTTCTTTGTGGGCTAAGTAATACCTGCGCTGATATTCCCGACGGGCTTCACGAGCCTCTTCAGGCGTTTTGTATTTTCTGCGTCGTCGAGGCTTTGATATATTAATCTTAGCCATAACACCTTCCTTGGTTAAAATTAACCAGCCCAAATTTCCGAAGATGTGAGCCACAAAGATTGTCAATGTAACTAATTTAACACGAATGGGTTGTATTGTCAATAAATTTCTGTTGATTTTTCCGAAAAAATACTGAAAAAATCAAAAACCTATTTTATTGACAATAAACCGCTTATGGATCGCATTAATATGTAATCAATGGGTGAAATAATAAGTATCGCCCCACTTGCCCTTCACACTGCAATCCTCTGTCTCACATATGTTTATAATTAACTAATTCTTACTCCATACACAGCGAAAGCGCCGGGAGCTTAAATGCTCCCGGTCACTATTTCCAGCCAGTCTTCTATCAAAAAACTGATCCTGTTTACGAACAATGAGATACGAGCCATTACTGTAAAGCCGAAACTGGCACCGAATCCAATCATCAGAACCCAGATACCGACCTTGGCCATCGCCCCAAAGGCGCCCTTGTGTTCCTTTGAGAAGAAAAAGTATATGACCCCGCAAATAACTCCTATGACTATGAAGATATTCCAGAAATCGGTCCAGTTTCCGAATCCGACCGGAATCATGGTAGCCGAGAGCTGGCGGTTCACGAAATTCTGCATGTTAAGCGGAATAGCCAGTCCGCTGCCGATTCCGATATAGACAGCAATCGGATATCGAGAAACCCAGGCCAGCTTTCGCGAGAACCTGAACCACATCAGAATGCCCAGAATACCGGGCAGAATATAAAACCATTCATTTGAGAAGTTATAAAACACCGTATCGATCAATTTCGGTTTCAAACTGGTCCAAAACAGGAGGACCACAAAATAGCCTGCCGATACTCCCACCACCAGATGTTCCGCGAATTTATAGAGCGGATTATCCTTATACAGGAAGGAGAAGGTGAACAGAGTCAGAATCGCTCCCAGTGTCAGCCATAAAAACGGCAATATAAAAGTCTCTTGCATTTTCTATCCCTCCTTCCTATGCCTGGCCTGCGGTTGATTGTTTACGTCTGTCGGAAAGGAAATAACCCAGATTTCCGAGCACAATAAAGAGTATGATGGTCAGGTGGGCTACCACCTGGGCCGGCATACCCTCCTTGGCCTTGCCCTCGTCACGGCCGACCAGCTCCTCGTACTCTGCGGCGCCTTTCCATCCCCCGATCAATCCGAAGATCTGGCCCGACTGCAGATACTGATAATAGTCGGCGCCCATAACTCCGGTCAGACCCAGGGCCAGAGGCACACCGTAACGGCCGTTGCCGTAGATCAGCCAGAAATCGGCGGTGTTGCCGGCGGTAACATCTATCGCCAGCTTGATATCGTCATAATTCCGCACGCCCTGCATTATATCCAGTTCTCCCAGAGGTGTATTGTAATAGTCCTGCGGGAAATAGAGCCTGAAGTTCTGTCCCATACCGAGGATAACCAGGGCGGGATACGGTTTGTAGCCCAGGAAACAATAGTCGAGTCCGTACTCCCAGTCCTTCTTGTAGGACTTATCGCGATATCGGCTGTCGTTGGTTTTATCATACATTTGATCGTTGTAAGCTCTGAACCTATCGATTTTTTCCGCATAGGTTCCGGAGGCGGTCCTGAGAATATTCTCAGCCATACCGGCGCCGTACTGCGAAAGGGTAACACCTATAACCTTAACCCCGCGCCTCTGGCAGTGCTCCAGTATCGCGAACGACATCGGATGCAGCTCGGCCAGAGCGTTGGGATCGTAATCGAAGGCAATCAGAATCTTGTCGCCCTCGTTCAAGGATTCGATCCTGTCGTAGATCGATTTAACTTCTGATGTAATTGTGACCGGCACGTCGAACTTGGTCAGGAAGGCGATAACGACAACTACCGCCAAAAAGAGATAGACCCAGCGCCTGTCCAGTTGTGATATTTTCTCAAAAAAATCCATCTGAGGCACCTCCTAATCTCTTCCCATATAACCGCGTTCAACGCCCAGCAGGACCTTCACGGCGGTAGCCACCATGCCCAGTCCCACGCCGATAAAGATCGCGCGTTTAGCAGCCATATTTGGTATTTTCAACAGCCAGCTCGATAAATCGGAAGCGATAGACGAAATCGGTCCCATCGGCACGAACCTTATCATGATAATCAGAGCCGCAACCAGCAGAATCGTGGACAAAAGCGACCTGGCCCTGAAAGCACGATAGGCGGCCGAAGCGATATAAAACGCCAGAAGCGAGAACATCGTGGCCTGAATCGGGATCATGATATGATCGAAGAATTGCACATAGAAATAGTTTCTCAGATACCCGCCCAGCAGAAGTATATCTCCCGATTCCAGCGAGGCTCCCGGTTCGAAATCGAAATTGCCGCGGTTCGAAAAGGTGGCAATATTATTCGAGAGCTCATTGGTTGAGATCAAAGCTGTTCGACCGTTTTCCATTATCATTCCGGTGGTGACATCAACAGGATTTCGTCCCGAGAAGAATCGATTGGCGGAGGCAAATCCGCCCTGACCGTCATTTCTGTGAACCCAGACCATATT
>WJIM01000388.1 GCA_014730285.1 Candidatus Zixiibacteriota bacterium | reverse complement strand
TGATCCCATTCCTTCTTATATGTAAACACCGATTCACGGCAGGCTTTGTTGAATTTGTCGATACCGTAGGCCTCGACCTCCGATTTCTTCTCGAGGTTGAGCTTCTTTTCGACCTCGATCTCGACCGGAAGGCCGTGTGTATCCCATCCCGCCTTGCGCTCGACATGATATCCGCGCATTGTCTTGTAGCGGCAGACAAAGTCCTTGAGCGTACGGGATATTATATGATGCACGCCCGGACGTCCGTTGGCGGTGGGAGGACCCTCATAGAAGATATATTCCGGCTTTCCCGCACGGGAGTCCTGCACCTTATTGAAAATGCCGTGTTCTCTCCAGTGTTGGATTATCTCTTCTTCAAGCTTTGGATGCGAAAAATCACCTTTCAGTTCGTCTAACATATCATCACCCGAATAATCTATAGTTTACCAACTACTGCCTCTGCTATTGCTGTTAATTTCGGTTCCGCTATTCCCGCGTTCTTGAGGATTTCCTGATGGCTGGTCGCTTTAAGTGCATCGGGCAGACCCATATCGGTCACGATCGACAACCCCAGCACTCGTGTCTTTTGATGAACCGCCACAATCACCTCCGGTACGGTCGACATCCCGACCACATCAGCCCCGATTGTGCGCAGGAAACGGTACTCGGCCGCGGTTTCCAGATTCGGGCCGGGCACTGAGACATAAACGCCTCTCTGCACCTTAAGTTTCAATTCGACTGAGCATTCCTCGGCCAACTGGATCAATTTTTTATCATACGGCTCGCTCATATCCGGGAAACGGTCTCCCAGATCGGAATCATTCCATCCGATTAAGGGATTCGAGGGCTGCATATTTATATGATCGGTGATGATCATCAGATCACCCGCCTTGAACTGCGGATTCAGACCGCCGCAGGCATTGGACACAATCAGGACCTCGATTCCCAGGGCCTTCAGGACGCGTATCGGGAAGGTCACCTGCTTCATGGTGTAGCCCTCGTAGAAATGGAAACGTCCCTGCATGGCGACCACATCCTTGCCGGATAGCTGTCCGAACAGCAGACGGCCGGCATGCCCCTCTACAGTCGAGAGCGGGAAATGGCTGATGTTTTCGTATCCAACCGTATCCTTGATATCCATCTTATCGGCCAGGCCTCCCAGGCCGGAACCGAGTATTATTCCTATTTTCGGAGTTGATTCGGTAACTTTCCTGACATCCGCTACCGCTTCCTCGATATGCTTCTTCAAATCTTTCATTCCTGGTATTCTCCCTTTTTCTCTTCGGTTTCATCAGGTTCTTCGGGCTCTTCCGAGCGAGTTTCGTCCACATTGCCGACATTCAACTGCTCGTAATCGCTCTGCATCTTATCCAGTATTTCCAGATGCGAGTTCAGAAGATTTTTGAATTTCACGAAATACTCGTCCCATTTCATCCTGAGACCCTCGTAGCTGGACTCAAGTCTTTTGAGACGGTCGTATTTCTCCTCGACCATCCGGTCGGCCTTGACCTGGGCCTCACGGATTATCAGTTCGCCTTCACGTTCCGCGGTACGCTTGACCTCATCTGCCGATTCCTGTGTACGCAGAAGTGTGTTTTTCAATGTGCTCTCGAGGTTTTTGAAATCCTCGAGCTGCTTTTCCAGAAATTGAATCTTCTGCGAAAGCTCGGATTTCTCCGAGGCTTCTCTCTCCAGAAAGTCAGCCACGATCGACATGTACTCATCAACCTCTTCACGTGAATACCCGCGCATTTTGACCGAGAACTCCTGATGCCTCAGGTCCTGGGCAGTTATTTTTTTTGATTCATCCACATTAACCTCGCGATCCGAAAATCATGCTGCCGACCCGCACCATATTGGCGCCCTCTTCAATCGCCAGCTCAAAATCGCTGCTCATCCCCATCGAGAGATGAACCATTTTTAATTTATCACTTTCGTATTTTTTCAAATCCTCGAACATCTCCTTAACCGGAGTAAAGCTCTTGCGAATCAGGGTCTCGTCATCGACAAATCTTCCGATCGTCATAAGACCCATGATTATGATATTTTCCAGTTCTGCAATTCTCAGGATTTCCTCTTTGGCCTGATCCATCTCCAAACCGAACTTGGACTTTTCGCCCGAGCTGTTAACCTGGATCAGTATTTCGAATTTATTTTCGGCTCTCTTGGAAATCTCCTTTGCCAGTTTATACGAATCGACCGACTGTATCATATCAAAGAGCGGCAGGGCCTTTTTGACTTTGTTGCGCTGCAGATGGCCGATCAGATGCCATCTGGCTTTGCCCTTAACCCTGGGCTTTTTGGCCTCGAATTCCTGAACCTTGCTCTCGCCGATTTCGGTTATGCCGCATTCGATTGCGGCGGTCAGAAACTCCGGAGGGAAGGTCTTCGTGACTCCCACCAGCGTGATCTTATCATCCGGACGACCTGCTTTCTGAAGGGCTTTATGAATTCGTTCATTTACCTCTGAAAGCCCTGATCTTATCTTATCCGGATCGATCATAACCCATAATACTATGATTTTCCAGACCAAAAAGCAACAGAAATATTGGCGTGGAATTTGGAGCGGAAATGCCCTTTATGAGGCCTAATCGCCTATCAAATCGGCCAGGGCTTCCAGCTTGTCTACAAGCGCCTGCTCGTACTCATCCGGCTCCAATGTCGCCGGATCGGGCACCGGATCGAGACCCAAAATACCGCAGAGATAATTGACCTCAATATGAGCATCCGGGAAATTATCGCTTCCCAGACGATAGTAGCTTTGAGCTTTTATCAGGTGAGCATCCTTGAAATCGATCGTGGTTCTTTTGGAGAATTGATAGCTGGAATCTGAGGCAATAACGCTGTCGGCATTTTCTATCGCCAGGCTGTAATTGGGGAAATCGCGGTATACCGCTGCCAGACCCATGTAAGCATCGACTATTTCCGGCTGAGAGGAAACCTGGTCAAAGCCCGAAATCGCATCCAAAAAATCTCCGCTGAAGGCATAGCTCCATCCCAGCCCCAGATAGGCCTCTGAATTGCCGGCGGCATTGTCCAGAACTTCATTGAATTTATCGATGGCCTCAGAGTAATTGGACTGCGTGAAATAATCCCATCCCAGATCCAGATTCTCCCGCACATCATAATCCGTAAGCGTGATTGTCTGCACACACTCGGCCGTATTCCCGGCC
>WJIM01000387.1 GCA_014730285.1 Candidatus Zixiibacteriota bacterium | reverse complement strand
GCGACGTGACGATCTCCACGACTATTCTTGAGGCAACCGCGGAGATTCCCACGGTCGTCCTCGCCTTCGGCGGGACTCCCTTGGAATGACGTAACTCGTTTTTTATTTCAATATCTTTAACTTTTTCAACAAGCCCGAAAAGGTGGGGCGTAGCTGACGTCCACCTGCTACTTTGCTTTTAGATATAAAAACGTGAGATTAAGCAATTAATTCCGTTAATTATAAATCGAAACATAGCGGGAATAGCGGTAATTGCAGGTCAAATCCTGAAGGGATTTGACAATTTATGTTCCGTCAAATGTCACAAACATTTGACCTACAATTCTTACAAGCGTGATCATTACAACTCCCGTATCTTGCGTGCAATCGCCATCATGCCGATCTCGTCCGGGTCGACCTCGCGATGTCCCCAGTTTCCAACGGTGGAGCCGTAGAAATGGAAGGCCTCGAATCCCGCAATTCGCAGCATCAGCTTCAATTCACTGCCAACATAGCCCTTCTCTCGAACAGTTACAGTCTTCTGAGTACCGTCATCATCGCTATAATCCACCTGAAATGTTTCCACCAGCGTAATCTGATTGAATTTTTTGCGCTCGATATCATCTTTGTGGTATTTGCGTATTTTTTCCAAGCCGTTTAATGTATCGAGAATGAAAATACTGTCAGGCTTGAGAGCATAATTTATATTGCGTAGGATAGCCAGGTCATGTTCGATCGGGTCCTCGCCCTTGCCAATTAACGCAAAGGCTCCCTCGCAAAGACATATAGCGCCGTCGAATTTCTTTTCCGGCCTGTATTTAGCGGCGTCGGCATGAATCAGCTCCAGCTCCACTCCAGCCTTATCGGCCGCCTTTTTTGCTTCGGCCAGCATGCCGGAGGAAAGATCGATACCAGTTATACGGTAGCCTCGTTTGGCCAGCTCCACAGCATGTCTTCCCGTGCCGCATCCAACATCGAGAATCGCACCGCCTTTGAGAAGCTGCAATTCCTCAATCAAAAACTCCACCTCCTCGGCGGTATTTTTGGTGAAGACCTCATCCATATATTTGGGAGCGTGATGATCAAAGAATACTTCCCATTCTCTCTCTTTATTCATAAAAAGTCCCCTATTGATTCATTGATGCACGAATTTTCGTAATAGCGTATGATACTGCAGTTCCAAGTTAATACCTGATACCAAATAGTCAATTTCCATTTCGAAACAAATCTAAATTAAATCTTGCATTTTCCGAAGAATTGAATATGAATACGAATATTCGGGAACGTCCCGAATTATATTCGGTTAATTAACTTAGGCGGTCTCTGGATAAATTTCGGAGACTCGTATTTTTTTAAGAAAATAATTTCGGTGCAAGTTTGGGATGCAAAGCCGATTTCACTCTTCTGGGCTTGGATCGAATTCAGTAGAAAACATGTTAGGAGGTTTTCATGGCTAAGGCCAAAGAAGGCGATAAGGTTAAAATCCACTACACCGGTAAGTTCGAAGATGGTCAGGTGTTTGACTCCTCGGTAGACCGTGAACCATTGGAATTCACCCTGGGCCAGGGACAGGTAATTCCCGGATTCGAGAAGGGCGTTGTCGGCATGGAAGAGGGTGAGAAGAAGGAAATTAAGGTATCTCCGGAAGAAGGTTACGGTCCTCGTTATGACCAGAATGTCATCGAGGTCAAGAAATCGGTCTTTCCGGAGGATATTACCCCCGAGGTAGGCCGTCAGTTACAGGTGCAGGCCCCGGATGGCAACAAGATGAATGTTGTCATTACCGAGGTTCAGGATGAGACCGTTACTCTGGATGCCAACCATCCTCTGGCGGGCAAAGAACTCCTGTTTGATGTCCAACTTGTTGAAATTGCAGCATAGATAAGAATACTTCGATTTAAACCCCTTCATTTTTGGATGAAGGGGATTTTTTTGCCATTTTTGGCGGGAACCGGATATCTATAAACAGGTTTACATTTTTGGCAGGTTTATAAGGCATAGAGTAAATAATGCCGGCTTTTAGGCAAAAAAAACCTAAAATCGGGTCAAATTACTGACGAAGAAAATAGTGATGATTATTACTATGAATGATAAAGACTACATAAATGCTAACCGCGAAGCCTGGAACGAAGTCGCTCCGGTTCACCAGAAAGCGCGCGGAAAAGAGTTTCTGGAGGAGGTCAAATCTCCCGACTATTCCGCGCTTGATGCATTCGTTACGGGCAAGCTCAGGGAAATCGGTTTCGAGGGTAAATCGGTCGCGCAGCTCTGTTGCAATAACGGCCGTGAATGTATCTCCCTCAGAAATCTAGGCTCGGGGCCGATAACCGGATTCGATATCTCCGATGAGGCGATTGCCGAGGCAAGAAAGCTTAACGAAATAGCTGGCAGTGACTGCGAATTCGTAAGGACGGATGTTTTCGAAATAGACAAAAAACACTATGGAAAATACGATATTGTCTTTATCACCGTGGGAGCCTTAAGCTGGCTGCCCGATCTCGAGCGCTTTTTCAAAGTTGTGTATAATCTACTGAAGCCGGATGGCTATCTTCTGATTTACGAAATGCATCCTTTCCTGTACACAATCCCCTGCAAGGATGAGCTGGAATTCGATCCAGAGCAGCCTTTTAAGATAGAGTATTCCTATTTCAAGACCGAGCCCTGGGCTGAAGACAGCGGGATCGACTATGTGGGAGGGACGACATACCAGGGCAAAACCTCCTACTCATTCACACAGAAGATTTCGGATATAATAAATCCCATAGTCAAAAACGACATCACGCTGGTCGAGCTAAATGAATATCCACACGACATTTCCAGCATATATCCCTTCCTCGAGAAGGAACAAAAGCTTCCCCTTTCGTTTATTCTAATTGGAAAGAAGAATTAGAATAGACAAAGGGAGGACTTTTATCTCTGCCAAAAAACGTTTCAACTGGGACGAAGTTTACACCACTGGGGCTCATTGGGAAGTCGACCCGTCTACAAATATGCTCCATATTTTAAAATACATCGATCCGGGATCGAGGATTCTTGATCTGGGATGCGGTTCGGGCCGTGATTCACGCTTTCTTTCAGAGCGCGGCTTCGAGGTATACGGCATCGATATCTCGGAAGTGGCTATCGAAAAAGCGCGTGGCAGTAATAACTCGCACGAAATCGAATATTCTGTGGAATCAGCCGAGGACCTTCGTTTTGATGATAATTTCTTCGACGCGATTTATTCCGGATGGGTTCTGCAGTCGGTGCCGCTTGATAAGGGAGCCTCGGAGATAAAAAGGGTGCTCAAAGACGGCGGGATAGCCTATCTTGCTTTTCTTCTCAGTACTGTATTTGTTGAAAACGGCGATGACTTGTTTTATCATAGCCGTGAAGATATCCTTGAAGCATTTAAGGATTTCCGGATTCTGGATCAGCGGCAATATGTGAGTAACGAGTACTGGACCGATCCGCCGCATAAGCATGACGCGTTTATCCTGATTCTGCGGAAGTGAAAGGAGAACTTCTTTTATTAAGGAGATTTGAATATGAAGTTATTTACACTGCTTGTAGCGCTGTGCCTTATTGCGGTCAGTTGCGGTCAGGAAGAGGCTGTCGATTTCGAGGCCGCCCGTCAAAGCATGATCGAGGCCGATAAGGCCTTCTCGCTTATGTCGGTCGAGGAGGGCATGCGTCCGGCCTTCGATTATTATATGGACGATAATGCCACGATGTATCGTGATGGTATGGATCCGATTACCGGCCGTGAGGATATTCTCTCGCTTTATCCTCCTCCTGATAATCAGGCCGGAATCCTGAGCTGGGAGCCGTTTTTTGCCGAGATTTCCGAATCCGGTGATCTTGGCTACACGCTGGGAAAATATGTCTACACTGTGACCGATACGCTGGGAGTCGAGAATGAATCCTATGGCTATTATGTCACGATCTGGAAAAAGCAGCCAAACGGTTCCTGGAAATATGTTTTCGACACCGGTGTAAACGGCCCTCAGCCGGAGGAGGAAGTCATAGACGAGATTCCGGAGGAATAGCATCGCGCACAGCCGCTTGTAATTTTTCTGTAATTGCATATATTGGGACGAAAAGGGAAGGAGAATATAATGAGATTCGTATACCTGTTTTTAATCATTGCACTAACATTCATGCTGGCCTGCGGCGGAAACGGCGAGGATACCGAGGCGGTTGAATCGGCCGAGGAGGTCGGCGAGGAGCCGTTGGAGCCCGAAAAGGAATATCAAAGTGTTGCCGATCTGGGGCAGTGGCGGGAGATTACCTCCGAGGAGGGCGATTTTAAATTCATGATTCCGGGAGATCCGAGCTTTGATGTCGACACCGTAAGCACCCCGGACGGCCCGGTCGAGTATCCCTCGTACAGCCTTGCTGCCTCTGATAAATATTTCTTTATCGGCTATTCCGATATGCCCGAACAGCTTGTGTCTCAGGCGCCGGCCAAAGTCGTGCTTGACGGCGCTGTGCGCGGGATGATTAGCGAGGCCAGGGGCACCAGTATTTCCGATACATTGATGGAAAACGAGGAATTCACCGCCCGCGAACATCTGGTCAGCCTTCCGGACGGCCAGTCTTTGATGCGTGTTCGCACTTATATGTCCGGCAACCGCATATATATAATAGCCGCCTCCGCACCCAAAACCGACACCGCCGGTCTTCTGGGACGGTTTGTCAATTCGTTTGAGCTTGTGGGGAGAGAGTATCGGAAGTAGGAAGCTACTTCAAAATGTCATCCTGAGAAGCAAATGCGACGAAGGATCTCTAAAAAGTTTCGTCAGGTCCTAATCCGGATAAAATCGGGATTGTGACCTGACGTTTTGTTTATATCAGCCACAATTTTATTAAACCAATTTCTTCCTCCGTCGCTTCACGATCAAAAACGATGCTAAGATCAAAATACCGCCGATTAAATCTGTCCATAAAAGCAATTGTCCCAGAAGCGCCGCTCCGAGTATGATCGCCACCAGCGGTTCGGAGAGCACCAGCACTCCGGCGCGATGCGGCTCAACGGTCTTCATGCCATGATTGAAGGTCAGATAGGCGATAATATTGGTACAGATCGTGAAAGCCAGAAGCAAAAGCCAGGCATTGGCGGGAAGGCTTATGTCAAGGCCGGTTATAACCGGGTTTTTGAATATCAGATGCATGACAAACCATAAAGGCAACAGCCAGATAAGCCCGAACAGAAACGACCAGAAGGTAACTGTCAGGGTGTTATACTTGGGCGTCTTGCGGCTCATGAAGATTATATAGACCGAATACAAAAGACCGGTCATGAGGCCGAAGATATGCCCCAGGCCAAAATCGGCCCATTTAATGTCCCAGACCCTGAAAATAACCGCCACGCCAAAAAGGGCCAGCAGAATGCCGATATAGCCCGCTGCCTGAATCTGCCTTTTATAAAGCAGACGGGAAAGCAGAAGGGTGAAGATCGGCTGTGTATACAAAAGCAGAACAGCCATAGTAACCGAAGCCATGACCGCGGCAGTGACATAAAATGTAAAGAAAAGCGCGATCCCGGCCAACCCGAAAAAAAAGAAATGCAGATAGTCGCCGCGCTGAAGTCTTAAGCTACGCCTTTGGGACACTAGAACATAGACAAGAAATATGCTTATGCTCAATGCCAGCCGGATAAAAATCTGCTCGACAGTAGAGACCTGGTAACGGCTCAATAATGTCGCAAAAATCGGGATGGTGCCGTAAAAGACACCGGCGATTATGATAAAAAAATGTCCCCCAATAGCAGCCATTCTGTAGCTCTGAACTCCAATTCTTCTTCCTAAAAGCGTAACCTGTTTACCGGGTAAATACCCTCCGGAACGCAATTAATTTTTATTAAGGTTTGCATTCAAGATATATTTTTTCAATATTCTAATAAAGCTGTTTATTGATACGGAAGGGATATATGCAAAAAAAGTTCACATTAATCTGGCTCGCACTGATTCTTATCGCGGCTGTCTGCCCGCTTACGGCCGATTGGCAGTCTGATCTGGACAAACTGCTGGTAACCGAAGACGAAAAAGAACAAAAAAATCTTATCGACAAAATCCTGCTGGCCAATCCGACAATCGACACTGTCAGGTCTTATATCAAAAATCTGGAGTTTCCGGAAAAACCGGTGGGAGAGCTGACCCTGCGCATGAATGAATGCATCGACGGCGTGGAACGTCCCTGGGCGCTGTATGTCCCGGAGACATACGACCCGAAGGTTCCCACTCCGATGATAGTTATTCTTCACGGTCTGGTCAGCCGCAAAAATATTATGGAAAATCCAATCCAATACGCCCAGGATCATCCCATGCTGGAATATATCGCCAAAGAGGCGGGATGGCTGGCAGTGTTTCCCATGGGTC
>WJIM01000386.1 GCA_014730285.1 Candidatus Zixiibacteriota bacterium | reverse complement strand
TTATAAAGGCGATTTAAAATCAATTGGTCAAAAGCAGTATGACATCATATTTTCGAAATCGGCTTTATTATATCCGAACGATCTCAAGGGCTTCCTGAGTGATTTAAAGAACCTGATGCGGGATGACGGCCAGTTTGTTTTTATCGAGAATGCGTATGGGAATGCGTTTTTTCAGGTGCTCAGATTTTTCAAGCGGCGTAGTTTTAACTTCTTCAAACGGACACACTTTTTCACACAGAATGAAATCGATCTGATAAAATCGCTTTTTAAGGTCGAGCTTTTAATGCGCTCGAAATGGCCGCCGATCTATTTGATTTGCGGGAAGAAAGATTGATTTATAGTGCTGGGCGTACCTTTTGGTGCGCCCGGACGCGGCGCACGAGGACGTACTCCGCGCACGAAATTTCCGTGGCCTGCTCAGACCTTGTTTGGGCAGGTTTACTTGATACAATATAGCACACCCAAAACGAATTTGGCGTGCCACCCGTGATTTCAGGCAACAAAAAAAGGCCGGGGAACCGGCCTTTTTAAGATATATATTCTGAATTCTCGTCTTACTTTACGCCGAGCAGTTCGACTTCGAAGAGAAGCGTTGCGTTGGGTGGGATGACATTGCCCGCGCCGCGGGAGCCGTAACCCAGCTCGGGCGGGATAATCAGGAGACGTTTGCCGCCGACATTCATCATAGCCAGGCCCTCTTCCCAGCCCTTAATCACACGTCCCGCGCCAAGCACGAATTCAAGCGGCTGGCCGCGGTTTTTGGAGCTGTCGAAAAGAGTACCGTCCAGAAGCCATCCGGTATAATGCACTGTCACTGTCTGGCCATTCTTGGCTTGGGCACCTTCGCCCTTTTCCAGCACGACATATTTCAGACCGGAATCGGTCTTCTTAACCTGATCCTCCTCATATACAGGCGGAGTGGGCGGCTTGGGACCTTCGCTCACCTCTAATGCCTCGACCTCGAAGATCAAAGTCGAATTAGCAGGAATCGGACCGACCGCCCGATTGCCGTAACCGAGCTTGGCGGGAATAATCATCATACGTTTTCCGCCGGGCATCATGCCGGTTAGCCCCTCTTCCCAGCCGGGAATCACCTGATGCTGGCCGATTACGACCTCGAAGGGCTGGTCGCGGTCACGGGAGCTGTCGAACTTCTTGCCGGAGGTCAGCCATCCGGTGTAATGAACCTTGACCTTGTCCCACTCGACAGCTTCCTTACCCTCACCAACAGTTATATCGATATATTTCAATCCTGATTCAGTCTCGACCGTATCCCCTTCAACTTCGGGGATTCCATCGGGTACAGGCGTGTCCTGAGCCTGAAGAAGAGCGGAGAAGACGAAAAATGAAGCGAAAACCATTACGAAGAAAAACAGGTTGATCTTATTTCGCATCACAAATCCTTTCGTTTCGAATTATACCTGTGTTAACGATTGTACCGTCTTCTTATCCAAACGTTTCACGACCGCTGTAATTAGTTTGACGCAGTTCAGATAATCGTCACGGTAGATCATGGAAGCATGGCCATGGATATAACGTGTGGCTAAGCCTATGAATATCGAGGGCACGCCGAATTTGGTCATGTGAATCCTTCCGCCGTCAGTGCCGCCCCGTTCGAGGTAGCTCAGACCGTACGGAATATTGTTCTTTTCGGCTGTATCTATCACTAGCTCTTTCAGCTTGACATTCGGAATCATACTGCCGTCAAAGACCACAATCTGCGGTCCGGAGCCCATTTTCTCGGCCGGCTCTCCCTCGATGCCGGGGATATCGCGGGCAACAGTAACATCGCTAACAATGCCGACATCCGGCTCACCCATATAAGCGGCAGTCACGGCACCGCGTAAACCGACTTCCTCCTGAACAGTGCCCACACCCAGGACTGTGTTGGGATGTTTGGCCTTTTGCAATTTCTTGAAAAGTTCGATTACTATTCCGCAGCCGATACGGTTGTCGAAAGCCTTGGCCAGATACATCTTCTTGTGGTTCATGATCGTAAAGGGCGAATACGGCACGATTGCGTCGCCGACGCTTATGCCAAGACGCTTCTTGACATCGTAGCCGTCTTTGGCGCCGACATCAATATACATATCCTTCAATTCCAGTACCTTCTTGCGCTCATCATCTTTCAAAAGATGCGGTGGTGTGGAACCGACAACTCCCAGAACCGGCCCTTTTTTGGTGAGAATCTCGACACGCTGCGCCAGCACAACATGCCCCCACCATCCGCCCAGCGGCAGGAATTTGATAAAGCCTTTTTTGTCGATTTCCTTGACCATGAAGCCGACCTCATCCATATGACCGGCAACCATAATGCGGGGAGAATCCGATGATCCTTTTTTGGTGGCAATAATCGAACCGAGTTTGTCGGACTCTATACCGTCCGAAATCGTTTCGAGGTGATTTTTCATTATTGATGCGATCTCATGTTCATGACCCGGCACTCCAGGAGCATCAACCAATTCCTGGAGTAATGATTCTGTGGAATCCATATAAATTCCCTTTCCTAATAGTATTTCAAAAGCTCAGACAATTTATCGATAACCAGATCGGGCAGGGAGAGATCATCATACTCCCTTCCCTTTTTCCTTAGCAGAATCGAATAGATGCCGCTGGATTTTGCCCCAAGCACATCGATTTCAATTCGATCTCCGATAAAGAAAGCGTCTGAGGCCGAAATGTCAAGCACTCTGAGCATTTCTGTATATATCGAGGGATGCGGTTTTCTGCGCGGAAACCTTGATGAAAAGATGATATGGTCGAAAAAGTGCTCGATTTCGAATTTCTTCATATCGGTTACATGATATTCTGGCGGGAATACGGTATTCGAAATCAGGCCGATTTTATGCCCCGCGCTTTTGTAGTGCTCCAGCACCTCCATGGCGCTTTCTTTTAAGTATATACTTTCTCTTACCGGCTGATAATAAACCTCGAGAAATTTATTCAGAAAATTGTCATTATTGGATATTCCAAAATGCGAGAGGAAATTTTCGAACAATTTCAGGATATCCTTTTCTTTGTGCGTGATATTGCTTTCTTTCTCGACCTCGATAACTTTTTCCAGAAATACTTCATGGAATCTATCGAAATCGGGCTGCTCGATATTCTCTTCGGGCAGGTATTCATGAGCGCGTTTGAGACTGAGCTTGAACAATTCCGGCCAGGGTATATTTTCGTATTCTATCAAAGTCGATCCCAGATCGAAAATAGCAGCTTTCTTGTCTTTCAATGATGTCATGGGATGATATTATCCTCCGAAAAATTCCGATTTTATTCTCTCAATAATCTCTCTATAGATATTATCCCAAATATGTTTCTCGGCTATTTTTTTGCCAATCACTTCTGACTCATTTTTGTCGCGCTCCAGCATATTATCTATAGCGGTTATCCATTCATCTGCATTGTTGGGAACGATCTTCACGAATCTTGGATCGAATTTGCTAAGGATTTCCATCTCCGAGGATACCGAGCATAAACCGGCGGCGGCGAACTCATAAAACTTGAG
>WJIM01000055.1 GCA_014730285.1 Candidatus Zixiibacteriota bacterium | reverse complement strand
TGCGATAGTCGAGGAAGACGGCGAAGAGTATGTGTTCCTGATAAAAGGAAATATCGTCGAGAAAACATCCGTCAAAACCGGCAAATCAGTTGGACGCACGGTTGAAGTCCTTGAAGGCCTGCAGGAGGGTGACGAAGTCGTACTGACACCGCCCAGCGGACTTGAAGACGGCGATAAAATCGAGATCGGTGAATAGCAAAAAAATCATTGAAGATAGAGTGGAGATATGGCAGGATACATAGTTAACATAACAAATTTATACAAAGAATATATACGGGATGATATGCGCATCCCGGTGCTCTATGATATCAACCTGGATGTTCCCACCGGAGAGTTTCTGGCGCTGATGGGACCTTCCGGATCGGGAAAAACCACGCTGCTGAACTTGATTGCGGGGATCGACCGTCCCACCAAAGGCGATCTTTCGGTAGCCGGAGAATCAGTGGCAAACCTGACCGAGGGGCAGTTGGCTCAGTGGAGGGCAAATCATATCGGATTTATTTTCCAGTTCTACAACCTGATCCCTGTGCTGACAGCCTTCGACAATGTGGAACTTCCGCTGCTCCTGACCAGTCTCAGTAAACGGGAACGCCGAGAGCATGTGGAAACGGCTCTCTCGATCGTGGGACTGGCTGACAGGATGAATCATTATCCCCGGCAGCTTTCCGGCGGTCAGGAACAGCGTGTGGCAATCGCCCGGGCGCTTGTAACCGACCCCTCGATTCTTCTGGCTGACGAGCCGACCGGAGACCTTGACCGTCAGTCGGCGGAAGCGATTATGACCCTTTTAGGCCGTCTCAACAGCGAATTCAACAAGACTATTATCATGGTTACCCATGATCCCCGTGCGGCCGAATCGGCCAAAGTGGTCCGGCACCTTGATAAAGGGGAGCTTACATAAAAAATGAAACTGCTAAAGCTTATAGTAAAAAACGCTTTCCGGCACAGACTGCGCACGATCCTGACCATTTTGGGCCTGGCGATAACGATAATGTCGTTCGGCATTGTGCGCAATGTCCTCGAGGTATTCAGTTTCTCCGAGGATGACCTGATTCCCGGACATTTAATCACCCGGCACAAGACCTCGATGATGCAGTTTCTGCCGTATTCACATCTCGATAAGATGCGGCAGGTTGAGGGTGTTGAAGCGGTGACATATGGTTTCTGGATGGGGGTTCGTTATGGTGATGATCCCGAGGAATTCTTCGCCCGCATGGCGATAGACCAGGACAACTTTTACAAAATCCGCAGTGACTGGATAACTTCCGAAGAAGATATCGAGGACTTCAAAACAGTTAAAAACGCGGCGCTGATAACTCCGGCTCTGGCATTGAAAAAGGACTGGGAAGAGGGAGATGTTATTACTGTTGGATGCGATTATTTCGAAACGGTCAGCCTGGATGTGGAAATCGTGGGGCAGTTTGAATTTGCGCAGGAGCAGAACCGCCAGGCGGAATTCATGTTAGTCAGGGGCGATCTTTTCCGAAGGGCAATCGGGCAGGAAGTCTCGCCGGAAATGGAACATCAGGTGGGCTGGATCGAACTTCTGGCAGACCCGCCGGATGAAGCCACGGAAATTGCGACACGGGTGGATTCACTTTTTATGAACAGCGATATGGAAACCAAAACCGAGCCTGTGAATGCCTATGCTAATGCGCAGGTGGAACGATTCAGGACGATTATAACCGCCCTCCAGGTCAGCTCCTATCTGATGATTGGCGTAATTCTGCTTGTACTTTTGAATACAATGTCCATGGTAGCCCGTGAACGGATTAATGAGAATGCTGTGCTAAAGACACTTGGATTCCGGGGCAAGCACCTGGTCATACTCAATTTTGGGGAGTCAATGTTTGTTGCTCTGATAGGCGCAGTCCTGGGAGCAGCTTTAATCTGGCCGGGAATCAAGCTCTTCAAAACATTGATGCCGTTCCTGCAACAGGTAAAATTCGAATGGATAACGGTTGTGTGGGTGATTCCGGCAATGATAATTGTGGGGATCCTGGCATCACTGGTGCCGGTAATCAAGGCAACCAACACATCAATCGTGGACGGTCTCAGAACGCTTGAATAGATAAGGGATTTGAATAGATATGGAAGAAAGCAAAAAACCGCAGAGCATATTTGTCCTGGGATGGATTATCTTAATCCTGGGCATTCTCTTCACTCTTCTTTCGGGCTTTCTGATTCTTGGCAAGACAGTCCTTTCTGAAGAGGTCGAGCTATGGATCGATCAATATTTCGATTTCGAAGCTTTTACGCTGCTCATCATACTCATGGTTTTCAGATCGCTCTATCATCTGGTCATGGGCATAGCGCTTCTGAAAGGCCAGAACTGGGGACGGCTGTGGTTTTTGTGGCTGATGCTGATTGAAACCGGTCTGGGACTTCTCGATCCCGACCTGATGGATGCAGGGCGTGCGGTGATTTTCCTTCTATTTCTGTATTTCCTGACCAGGCCGGGGATAACTTTCTATCTTGGCAAAGTCACCGTGCCCGTGAAATACACTTTCAAGAGTCTTTTTTCAAGGCCGCTGACCACTGTATTGACTATTCTCGGTATAAGCCTCGTATCCTTCATGTTTTGCGGCGTATTGATGCTTGCCAACGGTATAGCCAAAGTTTTGGTGGCCACCGGCGAGGATGACAATGTCGTCTTCATGGAAGAGGATAAATTTAACGAGGTGCAAAGCATGCTGAGCCCGGAGGAAGTGGATAAAATCGAAAATCTGGGCTATTTCGTTTTTGATGAGGAATTCGGCGAGCAGCTTCTCTCGCCGGAGCTTGTGGCAAGCATAACTCTTCCCGACATAAACGACCCGACCAAAGATAAAAACGTAACCATGCGAGGCACAAATGAAATCGCACCGCGTCTGAGACGAAATTTTCGGATGGTCGAGGGCGAGATGTATGAGATGGGTCTTCCGAATTGCATAGTCGGTAAATCCCTCACCAAGCGCATGGCCAACTGCAATATCGGAGATTCGGTCAATGTCGCCGGAGATTACTTCAGGGTGATCGGCGTCTTCGAAACCGGCGGGACCATGTACGATTCTGAAATCTGGACCGATCTCTTCAGCCTGCGCGACAGCTATAACCGCCAGGGTGTAGGCGGTTCGATCGTGCTGGGACGGCTTGAGGACGGCAATGATATGGCTGCCCTGAAAAAAGAACTGGATGAAAACCCCGACCTGGAAGTCAAGGCTTTCATAGAAAAGGATTACTATAAAACCCAGTCGGAAAACACCACCGGTTTTCTGAAATATCTGGGAATGTTTATATGTGTGGTGTTCGCGCTGGGCGCTACTATCGGAGCTATGATTACAATGTACTCGGCGGTTGCTAACCGCACTAACGAAATCGCTACCATGAGATCGCTGGGATTTCAGGGCGAAGGTATCCAGGCCGCATTTCTGATTGAATCCATGATGATCGGTGCACTGGGCGCGGTTATCGGCATAGCCGTAGCCTCGGTTTTATCCACTATAGAAATCCAGATGTTTTCCACAGTCAATTTCTTCGGCGAATTTTACCTGAAGATGACCCTGACCCTTCTGACCGTACTGTACACTTTCATATTCGCGATCTCAATGGGCTTCGTGGGAGGAGTCTTCCCTTCCATCAAAGCCACCCGAATGAAAATTATCGATGCCTTCAGATAATTCGCACCCGGGCGGAAAGCGGGTTATGGCTATAGGTCTTCCACAAGTTCCAGAAACTTGTTGTAGGGTATTGCGCTCCAGCTCTCTGAACGCTCTGCACCGAAAGCCAGGGAGATCATAGAAACCTTGGCCGCCTCTTCTTCATTATCAGCCTCGTAGATATCCAGAAAATCAAATGGGCCAAGTACTGCATAATGCCCGAGAAACTTGACGCTGGGGCATTTTTCTCTGACTTTATTGAGCCATTCCCTGCCGACAGCGGCGCGATCCTTCATCTTGCGGCTGATTTCCGGCGGCAGTTTTGTCATGAGTACATATGTAGGCATTGGGGCCTCCTTTCGTTTTGCATTAATTATAAGCACGTTCCTGCTTAATGCAAGCTCAAAAAAGAGACCGCCTGAATAAGGCGGTCTCTTATCAATATCAAAGGCGGTGATATAGCGTTACTTTTTAATGGCCAATTCGACTTTGCCGGTTAGCTCATGAGCGCGGTAAGGCTTCATAAGCACATCGCAAAATCCCTTCCGGAGCAAACTGTCGGTATCACCTTCGAGAGAATGACCGGTCGAGATCATAACCCGTGCCTTCGGGAATTCCTCTCTCAGTTTTTCCATCGTCTGAAAACCGTTCATACCCGGCATACTCATGTCGAGTATGGTTATATC
>WJIM01000385.1 GCA_014730285.1 Candidatus Zixiibacteriota bacterium | reverse complement strand
GCGAAGGCAAACAAGGTGCTTTCCTATGGAGTCGCCTCGGTTTCGGGAACGATTTTGGCAGTCTGTTCCTGCACGGTGCTTCCGCTTTTCGCGGGGATTTACAAGATGGGTGCGGGGATCGGCCCTGCCACCGCCTTTCTTTATTCCGGCCCTGCTATAAATGTTCTGGCAATAATCCTGACCGCCAGAGTCCTGGGGCCTGGGTTAGGAGTTGCGCGGGCGGCGGGCGCCATAGTGTTCAGTATAATAATCGGCCTGATTATGCATCTGATCTTCCGCAATGATGAAAAAGAGAAAGCAAGTGCACAGATGGCTGTGCCGGAATCGGACGGCGCGCGCACATTGCTCCAGAATGGAATTTATTTCGCTGCTATGATTGCGATTCTTGTATTTGCCAATTGGGGCAGGCCGGACGAATCGGCGGGAATTTGGTTTACGATATATTCGTATAAATGGATCATTACCGGTTTTGCAGCGGCCCTTCTGGGCATCGTGCTGGTGGTCTGGTTTAAAATGAAATGGTGGAAACTAATTCTGGTTGCGATTCCAGCTATTGTGCTGGCCATCGCAGTGCCGCACGAGCCAATGGCCGCATTTGCCGCGGCTGTGATTGGATTTTCGATCGTGACCGCAACATCAAAAGGCGAATCCTCGGAATGGTTCGATCAGACCTGGGGCTTCACGAAACAGATTCTGCCGCTTTTATTTGCAGGAGTATTAATCGCCGGACTGCTTCTGGGACGTCCCGGCCATGAGGGCTTGATACCCTCGGAATGGATCAGCGGTTCGGTTGGAGGAAATTCATTGTGGGCAAACCTGTTCGCCTCAGTAGTTGGAGCATTTATGTATTTCGCGACTTTAACCGAGGTGCCGATTTTGCAGGGATTAATCGGAAACGGCATGGGCAAAGGACCGTCGCTGGCGCTTTTGCTTGCCGGGCCTGCCCTGTCACTGCCCAACATGCTGGTCATACGGTCTGTGATTGGAACGAAGAAGACAATTGTTTTTGTAATGCTGGTGGTAGTTATGGCGACTATCTCCGGCCTGATATATGGAAGTTTATTTTAAAGGAGTAATATATGAAAAGCATCAAAGTGCTCGGTACCGGCTGTCCCAAATGCAACAAGATGGCCGAGTGTGCCGAGGAAGCTGCAAAAGAGCTTGGGATCGAATATGAGCTGAAAAAGATAACCGATATCGCTGAAATCACCAGCCACGGAGTTATGATGACTCCGGCGCTGGTGGTTGACGGCCAGGTGAAAATCGTGGGGAAAGTGCCCTCGATAGATGAATTAAAAAAGCTGATCGCATAATATTTAAATAATGGGAGGAGCTTTATGTTCAAAAGAGCGACACTCGTATTAACTCTGTTACTTTTTGTTTTTTCCGGACTCGCCTGGGGGCAATCCTCGGAAAAGCAGGAATCGCAAAAATTACCGCTTAAACCAGACACTTCAGAGGAGAAGACCGCCGACTCGACTGCGGTAAAAGAGACTGAGGCAAAGGAAATAATCGAAGGCAAGGTTATAGCCTACTATTTCCACAGCACCCGCCGCTGTGCGACCTGCAAAAAACTCGAGGAGTATGCCAGGGAGGCAATTGAGGGCGGCTTTGAGGATGAGCTGGAAAATGGCACACTGGAAATGAAGGCGGTAAATACCGACGAGGATGAAAACAAGCATTATATCGATGATTACAAGCTCTATACCAAAGCGCTTATATTATCCAGAGTGAATGACGGTGAAGAGGTTGAATGGGTGAATCTCGATAAGATATGGAAGCTGGTTGGCAACGAAGACAAATATAAAGCTTATGTCACAAGCGGGGTTGAGGAGTTCCTGGGAGAAGATTGATGGAAAGCATTCTTATCGGGATCGGTTCGGCGTTTTGGCTGGGGGTGTTAACCTCGGTCAGCCCCTGCCCTCTTGCGACAAATGTCGCAGCCATATCATATATCGGAAAGCGTGTCTCCAATCCGCGAATGGTCGTGCTTTCGGGTATATTATATATGCTGGGCCGGATGATAGCATACCTGGGGCTGGGAATTCTGATTGTAGCGAGCGCATTATCGATTCCGGAAATCGCCTGGTTTTTGCAGAAAAATATGAACCAGTTTCTTGGGCCGATACTGGTGATCGCAGGCATTCTACTTCTGGGCGTTATCAAATTCAGTCTGCCCGGCGGAGGGATCAGCGAGAAAATGCAAAAACGGGTTGAGCGTTTGGGAATCTGGGGCGCAGGGCTTCTGGGGATTCTGTTTGCGCTTTCCTTCTGCCCCGTATCGGCGGCGCTTTTCTTCGGGAGTTTGATTCCGCTCTCGGTTAAACATGGATCGAGTTATATGCTGCCGTCCGTATATGGCATCGGTACCGCTCTGCCGGTGATCGCCTTTGCATTTATAATCGGTTTTGGAACTCATTATCTCAGCCAGGTGTTTAACAAGATTACAAAGTTTGAGCTTTGGGCGCGGAAAATTACTGGGATAATTTTTATTGCCGTCGGGATTTATTATATACTCATATATTACTTTGGTATAACTCTGTTTTAAATTTTGGGATTTTTGCCATTATGTGATAATTTGCTATAAAAACTGCAAATCCTGAACGGAAGCTATCTCGGCCATAAAAACGCAGCCGTATTACGGAGATGATATAAATGAGTAAGAAAAAACGCAAACAGAGCAAAAACACGAAAAAAAAGGCTTCGCAGAAAAAGGAGCCGGAAAAACACCAGAGGAACCATAACCGTATTTATGCTATCCTGGCAGGAATAGTGGTAATAGTTGCCGCCGCCGTTATATTATTCAGCATGGATTTTGCCGATTCCGGAGACAATAATGCCGGCGCAACTCTGGATCGATCTTCGGAGTCCGAAGCCATTGCCGACCAGCCTCCCTCTGTGAAAGTAGGCGGTCCATCCATATATTTCCCCGAGAAGTCGTATGACTTTGACACAATTCCCGAGGGTGCGAAGGTGTCTCATACCTTTATTGTAAAAAATGCCGGTACCGAACCGCTTGAGTTAATCCGTGCCAAGGGATCGTGAGGATGCACCGCTGCCGTACTGACAGAGACGGCTATTCCCCCGGGCGGGGAAGGCAAAATTGAGGTAACTTTTGATAGCAAAAAGAGAAGAGGAAAATCCATTAAGCATATCACTGTCGAGTCAAACGACCCGGTTAGCCCGAAAGAATCTCTGACTATCTCTGCCTATGTCGAGGCAGAATTCGGCTTCGAGACCAATTCGCTGAATATGGGCAGGATTCGTAAGGGCGAGTCTGTCAGCAGAACAGCAACCTTACTTTTGAAAGATACCTCCAAACGCAATTTGCTTGAGATTGGCTCAAAGTCCTCTCATATTGATGTGCAGATTGTTGATGGCGATAGTGAAAATGATGGCCGGATTGAGGTTGAAGTAACCGTTAATGCCGATGATTTTTTTGGCAGGCTTGATGAGCGCGTTACCGCCAATTTAACTGATGGTTCTCATCCCGAGTCTATCCTGCGGATTATTGCGAATATCATCGGGAATGTTGAGGTGAATCCGCGATCAATACACTTCATAATCGACACTGCATTGGCAGAGCCGGATGTTCCAATTCGAGAGATAAAGGTCTTCAGCAACAGTGAGAACGCAGAATTCAAGCTTTTGAGCGTCATGGATACAAATGATTTATTAACGATTAATGCTGATACGCTTATCGCAGACAAGCAGTACCGAATTCTGACAAGACCGAATCAGAAAGCCATGAATTTAAATCGAATTACTTCCGGATTCGTAAAAATAAAAACAGATGATCCCGAACAGCCTGAGATTAGCTTCAGTTATAGAATTATCCTGCGCTGAGAATGACCTGGAGAATATTTGATAGATTCAAAGAGCAAGCTGAAAATACTATTTCTGTGCACCGGAAATTCCTGCCGCAGTCAGATGGCCGAGGGATGGGCGCGGTATCTTTGGGGCGAGAAGATCGAGCCTTATTCCGCCGGTATAGAGACACATGGCTTGAACCGGAATGCGGTGAAGGTCATGGCTGAGGAAGGTGTGGATATTTCAGAGCATAAATCGAAGCATGTGCTGGATTTATTGGATATCGGCTTCGACTATGTTGTTACCGTATGCGATCATGCCAGCGAAAATTGCCCGATTTTTCCGGGAAAGGCCAAAGTGATTCACAGGGGCTTCGATGATCCCCCAAGGCTGGCAAAAGATGCAAAGACCGAAGAGGAAGCATTGGGACATTACAGAAGAGTGCGGGATGAGATCAGAGATTTTGTGAAAACATTGCCCCAGGCGTTGGAGCAAAAATGAAAAAGCAACTATCATTTCTGGATAGATTTCTGACATTGTGGATTTTCCTGGCTATGGCAGTCGGTGTGGGTGCAGGATATTTCTTCCCGAATGTAGCCGGTTTCTGGAATAAGTTCAGCGTGGGCACGACCAATATTCCGATTGCAATCGGGCTAATACTGATGATGTATCCCCCGCTTGCAAAGGTGCGCTATGAGGAGCTGGGCAAGGTCTTCCGCAATTTCAAAATACTTGGCCTTAGTCTGGTGCAGAACTGGGCGATCGGTCCGGTCTTGATGTTTGTGCTGGCGATCGTATTTCTGCACAATTACCCGGAATATATGGTCGGTCTGATTATGATCGGTCTGGCGCGCTGTATTGCCATGGTGATCGTGTGGAATGACCTGGCCGAGGGCGATCCTGAGTATGCAGCAGGGCTGGTGGCGTTTAATTCTGTCTTTCAGGTGATATTCTATTCGGTATTTGCATGGATTTTCGTGACCAAGCTCCCTCCCCTGTTTGGGCTTTCCGGCGCGGTTGTTGATATTACTATCGGCGAAATTGCCAAAAGCGTTTTCATATATCTGGGGATACCGTTTATAGCCGGAATCATAACTCGCTTTTCACTCATAGCGCTCAAGAGTAAGGAATGGTATCATTCTGAATTCATACCGCGTATCAGCCCGATAACATTGATTGCATTGCTGTTTACGATCATAGTCATGTTCTCGCTCAAGGGCGAATATATTGTCAAGATACCGCTTGATGTTGTCCGTATCGCGATTCCCCTGTTGATTTATTTCGTATTCATGTTCCTGATCAGCTTTTTTCTCAGCAAGAAGGCAGGCGCCAATTACAGCCAGTCGGTGACCTTGAGTTTCACGGCGGCCTCGAACAATTTCGAGCTGGCAATTGCGGTGGCTGTGGCGGTCTTCGGAATAAACTCGGGTGTGGCATTTGCGGCGGTAATCGGGCCATTGGTAGAGGTGCCGGTCTTGATAGCGCTTGTCAATGTCGCCTTCTGGATCAGGCGGAAATTTTATGGGGATGAACTTCAGATGTCGCCAAGGCAGATATATGAGCAGACATAAAAAATGCAAATGCCCCAATCCTGCAATCTAGGTGATTATTTTTAAGCCAAAATCAAGATCGCTTCGCTCCAATATTAGTATATTCTCAGCAAATAGTGTTTCGCGGTATGCTTTATTCCCGTACCAGCAGAACATTTATCGCTTTGACGATGACTTTTACATTTTCGCCTTCTTTTATTCCAAGGTCCTCGATCGATTCTGCGGTCATAACAGAATTCATAACGGAACCTGCCGGGATTTCAAGGGAAACCTGGCCCATGACATCGCCCTTTTTGATCTTTGTGATTTTGCCTTCAATCTGATTTCTGGCGCCGTATTTCATAAAGTCCTCCGTGATATAGGGTTTGCGTACATCGATTTGAATTATAATTTAATTCTTGCTCGGCTGAAATCAAAAACAGCTTTTAGTATTGAGATGTCAACATAAATAAAGCTATACTTTTTTCACTGAATAAAGGGATGTCTCGGTTGTATAAATATTGCAAGGAGGTTAATATGTACGCGGTTATTGATTTCTTCAACAGCCGGGTCAAAAGATTCACCATCTTTGACATCAAACTTCTTCAGGGAATCGGAATCTTCGTGGCCCTGATTCTGGTCAAATTATTTCCCCAAATTATGCAGATAAGTATCTGGTGGTTCGTGGCATTGCTTGTAATCTGCACGATCAGGCCGTTTTATTTGATGTATGTGCGGAAGTAGTTAACTCCAGCCATTATGTTTTACCAACTCTCCATACGATCACAGCGGGAGCATTGCTACTTTCTGCAGTCGCAGGGAGCCAGGCCTTCCTGAAAGATATATAATATGATCCAAACAGCGTCCGAGACATTCACCTCATTATCACAGTTAACATCTCCGCATAGAAAATCGCAGGCATCCCCGATACCGTTGCCATCAGTGTCGGTCTGGCTATTATTGGCAACTGTCGGGCAATTGTCGCACAGATCGCCAACGCCGTCATCGTC
>WJIM01000054.1 GCA_014730285.1 Candidatus Zixiibacteriota bacterium | reverse complement strand
TCCTGATATTGATTCATTGTAGACATCTCGCTTCCAATCGGCCCGGAGACCTCATAATGGGAATCCATGAAACCGTAGGCATGAGTTTTGGAGCATCTATCCCCACCAAAGGCAAACTCGTATTCATCATAGAGCCCCAGATAATAATGTCCCAGCTCGTGTCCCATAGTGCGATACTGTTTTGATGCCGAGGGATCATGCGGGTACTCACTCACGCTCATATTACGTCCCGCATCTTTGTTACCAAACCAGCGCCGCGGGAACTGCACCATGTAGTCATTCGATTCCATATAGAATCCACCTACATGCGCCACCGGCCAGATTATATTGCTTGCATGCACATGGATGTCGGCATAATTCCATCCCCTCTTGCCGTCTGCGATCACAATCGTATCGACCCTTACCTGGCCGTCGGTAACATCATAAAGAAAATTCGCCATACTCCGGAAGCCATCCTCTGTGCGATCAAGATAAACATCATCCGCCTCCCATTCGATGCTGACCGTGAGATTTATGCCAAAAGTAGTATGATCCATCACAACCGTCTGCACTACTTCATCATCGAGTTCCTCAAAAACCGGATCGTATGTTACCGAATCGAATTTCATATTATCCAGCTCGATCCTTTCGGAATACCTGTATTCGAAAGAATCTTTCACGGCGGCAAGAGTATCTAGAAGGACAAAGACCTTAATTGTATCACCCAGCCTGAGATCGCCCGCAAAGAGATATTCATTCAGACCGACTATGCCGTCAATATCAGTCTTTATCGTGTCTATGAAATGTTCCGTGTAATCCGGCCGGTCATTTTCCACCCTGTAAAGCAAAAACTCCGTGAAAATAATCGGGTTCTCGTTGACATCGACAATTTCAATCGATTTTTGCGGCCAGCAGGGCGAGAACTCTGAGGTATTGTTGTCGAGGTCCGTTGCCGTCAATGTCACAGTCTGATTGCTGTCGGGTACGCCGGAAAATGTTGTCTCGAATTCCGCCAGACCGTCAGCATCAGTTCCAACGACAGTCGTCCACGTCGACTCCTGCCCCTCGCCATAACCGGTCGAATCGCAGCCCTCATTAAAAAACACCTCAACTATAAAACTGTGATTGGGAATGCTCTTGAGTCGGGCGTAAACCGTGCTGGAACCGGCCGAGGCAAGCACCGAGTCTATGACCGGAAAATTCTGTAATCCATTCGGCCCGGCATCAGTATCCAGGGTATCATTCGGATTGACACCCAAAGGCACGATATCAATTCCCAGCCCACTGTTATCATGAATGATATTTCTGCGTATCAGATTGCCCGTACCGCCCTGAACGAAAACACCGGCGCTGTCATTGTTCATGATGGTATTGGCATCATCAGGCTCCGCGCTGCCGAATTGATTACCCGAACCGGTGATTGTGATTCCGTATTCATTATTTTTAAGCTCATTCGAGAAGAGTTGATTTGAATCGCTGGTTACAACCATCCCGCTGCCGGGAAAACTATTGATATGCATATGTTTCACAACGCATTTATCGAAATTTATCACCAGGCCATCTCCGTCGGTGAGATTCGAACCGTCAACCTCAACCTTCCCTCCCGGCTGGGTGGAGGCGTCAATTTCAACCGAATCAGCTACAGGAGGCAGAAGGCTGTCCGGCATTATAACAGGCGGTTCTTTGGGTAGGATATTGAAATATATATTATCTCTGGTCTGAAGTGCGTTCGATTCCTGAATGGCGGCCCTGAATGTGCACTCGGGGTCGCCGTTAGGAAGAGTATCGCCTGTACTGCAAACACCGTCGCCCGGATCGTCATCAATATCATCATCAACTGAATTTACAACGAAACCGTCCAGCACAGGAGTAAGCACAACCAGCGAATTTCCTGAACGGCCTACAATAACGCCGTTGTCGTTGATATCATCCGCAATATCGATCGAATTGCCGCTGCCGTCATCACTGACAATAAGATCATTCAAATTGTAGGTTTCTCCTTCATGGTACAGAAGCCCTTGCACCGGAGCATTGGTAATCGACTTGAATGCTCCCACCGCCTGCCCCTGATTGTTGATAGCAAACGCCTCGCTGCCGCCTGATATCGGATAGACACTACCATCACCATGAATATCAATCCTGGAGCCGTTTTCCCATAAAAAAGCATGATCCACCACCTGACCGTCAAACTCACCGCTGGCATATCCAACCACCTGTCCGTTATCATTTACATCGCGAGCAAGGCTGTTCAGTCCTCCGGGGAAAGGCGGAATAGAGGTCATGCTTCCCCCGCTCCAGCAAAATCCCCAGGTTACTATGTAACCGTCCTGATCGACGCCGCTTGAAGTTCCCACTACCTCACCATTGTTATTCATACCATAGGCTATACTGGAAACGCCGTAAACAGTGGAATCCAGATCGGGAACCAATCCGAGACTAACAGGGCCGCTTTCGGTCCAGAGAGTAGCCCTTCGAGTATTGAAATCCTGTGGACGAGATTCGCCGGCCACATGGCCGAGATCGTTAATCGCAAATCCGGTAGAGTTGTCACATTGACCTTCATCCCAGTGAGATCCCGGAAGAGGCGCAAGGTCAGAGACAATGAAGCTGTCTTCCGAAACAAACGCATGCCTATGGTAGCTGTCGATGGCATGTATTCCCGTTATCTGACCATTATTATTCATGTCCCATGTGGTATAAAATTCAACGTCCTCCATCGGATAAATCGGGATAAATTCGCTATTGCGCCACAAATATGTATCCACCGAATCGTTTGCAAGCTGGCTGCGCGGGATCATTATCGTTCCGTCATTGGCTATTTTATGCCTGGGATAAACAGGCCCCAACTCCATACCATCATCCGTAATCGTAGTCAAATGATATTGGGGTGGTTCGGCAAAAGCGGCCGGATTGAAAAAAGATAAGATAAGGAAAATCGCGCTCAAAAACGCGGCAACCGGCTTGATTCGGAGATAATGCATGGCAAATTCCCGGGAAAACATTTGTTTTGAGTATATTTGTGATTTAAAGCAAATGCGGAGCATTATTATCCGCATTAAGGCTTAATATAAATAAATCGCGATTTTTGTCAAGGTTAAATTATTTCTGGTCGAGTTCAGGAGAACCGGGGATTTAGGTAAATCAAAATTCCCAATTATTTAGCTTTCTTCTTACGATATTTTTGATAACCGCATCCTCGGCGGTACCGTGCATAGTATCGGTTTCCGCCAAAATTTCGAGCATTAGATTCTTGGCTCGCAGTTTTTGATCGCATTTGTAATATGCTTCGGCCAGCCATTTTTTGTTTACCAGATTATCGGGCGCAATTTCGAATGCCTTTTCCAAATAGGCAATTGCCCTATCTTTCGAGGGCCATCCCAAAAACAGCGGAATCTTTGGAGTGACCGTATGCAATCGCCCCAGGATACTGAAACCGTAAGCATCGGCGAAGTACGGGTCGAGCGCCAGTACTCTATGGCAATGATTCTTTATCTTGCCCGCCACACCCTTTTGGGCGGCTGTAAACGGGCTGTGATCATCGGCCCAGGCTCCCCAAAGGATCGCCATCCATAGATTCAACTCGGCAGAATGCGGAAACTCTTCAAGCCCATCTCTACCGGCATCCATTGCCAGGTCATAAGCTTCCCTGCGCAGCTTCTTATCATCTTTACAGTCCCGATCTGTGCAATAATATCCCTTGTAAAAACAGGCCTGCATCAGTTTCCACAAAGCCTCATGCCGCCGTTTACCGGTATTATAGTCTGCCGCTCGTTTATAGCACAGAATAGCGCTGTCGATATTGCAGCATTCGGCAATCAACTTAGCTGTATCGAAGCTCTCTCCCCTGATCGAATAAAAGAAATCCGCCTGCAATATATTTTTATCAGCTTCGGAAATGGAATTGGTATAAGATATCTCGGGGTGTACCGATCTGAAAGCATCATCGGCAAATGCCGAAGAGCATAGTGTCGCTAGCAAAATAACGGCAAATATCTTCCCAAACATACAGCACCCTCCTGCTTAAAATTTTAACTAAACTGTTAATACCATCAATCCTAATTAAAATTGATTACCTTTATGTTTGACTATTCTAACTATCTGGTTATCCTGGGGGTTGTTAGAATCCTAATTGAGGAGTGACTTCGTATGAGAATTGCATGGCTAAGCGATATACATCTGAATTTCGTCCCACATCCGGAAATAGAAAAGTTCAGCCATAAAGTCGCAGATTGCGGGGCCGAGGTCGCGCTGATAAGCGGGGATATCAGCGAGGCACCCTTTCTGAAGGAACACCTCAATATTATGGCAAAGAGCATTAAATTCCCAATATTCTTTGTTCTCGGTAACCATGATTTCTACCGCTCCTCGATCGAGAAGACTTTAAATCTGGCTGAGGAGATATCCTCCAATTCCGGCAATCTGGTCTGGCTTACCGCCGAGGATATTGTCAGGCTGAGCGACAATACTGTCATGATAGGGCATGAATCATGGAATGACGGACGCATTGGCGATTATGAAAACTCCCCCTATGTCCCGGCCGATTTTTTTATGATCGAGGACTTTATGGGGCTCGATAAGGACAGTAAGCTTAAACTGATGCAGTCGCTTGCTGATAAAGCCGCAGAACACTTCAAGCTGACTCTTCCCAGGGCATGCCAGGCGGCGGAAAATGTGATTCTTCTCACCCACGTCCCACCCTTCAGAGAATCCTGCTGGTACAAGGGCAAGGTCTCCGATGATGAACATCAACCCTACTTTGCCAGCAAAATCGTAGGCGACATAATCCGAGAAATCATGCGCGATCATCCCTCGAACAATCTAACCGTTTACTGCGGTCACACTCACGGCGGCGGGAAAGCCCAAATCCTGAATAACCTGATTGTCTATACCGCTGAAGCTGCTTACGAGAAGCCGGCAATCCAGAGAATCGACGGCATAAAATAGGACGCTTTTTTATTGCCGGAAAATAAATATATCATATTATACAGCAGCCGCGCATTTTCGGCTGTGACAGCAAAAGCAACTATTACATAAAATTATCGTATTGAAGGGCATGGGAGTGCAGAGGAAATTGTCGCTCTGCAATCCGGCAGAAACAAAATATTGGGGAGGAAATATGCATATCAAACTCATGGGGGCGATTGTATTTTGCGCCCTTCTACTTTTTGCATTAAACTCGAATTTAACGGCTGAAACTCCGATCGTCTGGGGCGATCTTTCGCCAGGACAGTATGCGGTTGGATTCAAAACATTCGAGAAGTTCGATCATTCCCGAACATTTCAGCCCAAGACAGACTATTTTGGTGAAAAAATCGAGGGAATACGAGCGCGTCCGGTTCAGGCCTGCCTGTGGTATCCGGCTGCCGCGCAGGATGATGAGATGAGCATGAATTACGGGGAGTATATGTTTGCTTATCCTGAGGATGATCGGTTGTTCAATATTCTCTCCGCAATTCAGAACCGGGAAATTCAGATGCTCTTTTCACGAGTTCGCGATCAAAATATCATGCTAACGATCTCCAACACACTATTCGCGGCGGTTCGGGATGCCCAGCCTGCCGAGGGCAAGTTCCCGCTTGTAATCTATCATCCCGATATTGGCGGTATCTACTGCAACAATGCCGTCCTTTGTGAATTCCTGGCCAGCCACGGCTATGCCGTTCTTTCTGCTTCACCGCTGGGCATGAAATCCGTGAATGTTGACGAGGATCATGCCTCTCTGGAGTTCCAGGCCAGAGATAAGGAGTTCGCCTGGACACTGGTCAAAGATCAGGAATTTATCGATTTCGACAGGCTGGCATTGGTGGGCGCCAATTCCGGCGGTCTGATGGCCCTGGAGATGCAGATGCGCAATACGGATGTTGATGCGATGGTCAGCATTGAGGGCTGGCTTACTCAGGCAGACAAAGCGGAGTTTTGCAAAAACAGCCCGTTTCTCGATCCAATCAGAATGCATAAACCGTTTCTACATATCAGCATCGGCCCACAGGAGGAGCTGGATTATTCGCTTTTTGAGTCACTCAAATATTCCGACCGGACCTTGATCCACTGGGCAGATCTGCCCGGTGATGGTTTCGTGCACTACCCGATGTTTACCCTGCTTATGAGTGATGAGATTAAAACGATGACAGCCTCGGTGCGTGAAGCCCATGAAGACATATGCGAGCTTGTACTGGCATTCCTGAATGAAAACATTAAAGATGAGAGTTCGGCTCAGGACACATTTGCTCAGCTCGCCTCCAATGTGCCCTCTGCTGAAATCAAGTCATTCACGGCCCAGGAGCTGCCTCCTACTCCGAATCAGTTTATAAGAATTGTAGAAAGTAAAGGTGTGGATAAGGCGCTCGAGATTTTTCAGAAGTTTCATGAACTCGAGCCGGAAAGAGTGTTTTTCCAGGAAAGACGTCTCAATCTTCTGGGATATCAAGCTCTGAACCGAGGGCAGGTAGAGGATGCTATCAAGCTTTTTAAAATGAACACCGCCGCTTACCCGAGCTCCTGCAATACATGGGACAGCCTCTCGGACGGCTACATGGCGGCGAATGACACTGAAAATGCGATAAAATGTATGAAAAAAGTATTGGAAACAATTCCAATCGATACTGTCAATGACGATCAGCTCAAGGCACAGTTAAAAGAGAAATGTGAAAGAATGTTAAATGAGTTGCAGGGCTGATACATGCCGTATATATAGTAAAGAATAATAAGCCGATTCAGGAGTAAATATGGAAAATTCAAAAACAGGATTAAACAGAAGAAAATTTCTGGCAAGTTCTCTTTCCTGTGCGGTGGCAGCGGGAGTAATGGGACTTTCCCCCAGAATTGCATCCGCTCAGAATGCCCCGGCCAAAGAAAACGATAAAGAACGCAAGTTAATTTATCGGGAATTCGGAAAGACCGGCTGGAAAATACCGATAATCAGCATGGGCGTTATGAGAGTGCCTGATCCGGGCATTATTAAGGCGGCCTATGAGGCCGGCATCCGTCATTTCGATACGGCGGCCAATTATCAGTACGGCCGCAATGAGCAAATGGTCGGCAATATCGTGGACAAGATGGGAATCCGCGATAAGGTTATAATCGGCTCCAAGATTCTTATTCCCGCGCAACGGGAAGCCCTAACGGAAAAGAATGCCGAAGAGAGAATTGACCAGCTTATTGATGCCACCCTTCACAGGATAAAATCGGATTATATCGATGTATTGTATGTTCATGATGTTTCAAATCCGGAAGATATCTCAGATCCCCTGATATTAGATAATCTAAAAAAAGCCAAAAAGGCCGGCAAAGTCAGGGCAATCGGCATCTCGACACATACCAATATGTCATCGGTCATAAACAAAATGGTCGAAGTCGGAGAATACGATGCGGTACTGACCGCCATAAACTTTACTATGGCCGATGATACCGAGCTTCATAATGCAATCGAGAAAGCTGCCAAAGCGGGTATTGGTGTGGTTGCGATGAAGACAATGGCGGGCGGTGCAAACTGGCCCAACCCGGAATCAAGACGTAACTATGATGCTCAGACGGTTACACGTGCGGCATTAAAATGGGTCATGAATAATGAGAACATTGCCACCTCTATTCCCGGCTTTACCAATTACCAGCATCTTTCCGATGATATCGAAATAGCTTACAATCTCGATTATGCCCCAAACGAGAGAAAGCTCCTTGAAGATAATAATATCAAGCTCAGCATGGGCTTCTGCCGTCAGTGCCGTCAATGTCTGGCATCATGCCCGTATAATTCGGAAATTCCAACCTTGATGCGAATTCACATGTATGCCGCCCAGTATGCCGATTTCTATCTGGCACGGCGGACATTGGATGAGCTTCCGAAAAACCGGGGATTGCAGGCCTGTACATCATGTGATACATGCCTGGCCGAGTGCGCAAACAGCGTGAATATCCCCGAGAAGATAAACGACCTTAAATTGATGTACGCCTGATATGGTTCACTGAATAAGTATAAGCCTGCATTTAAAATGCAGGCTTTTGTTTTTCTATTCGGTTTCGGCTGAGAGTTGTTCCAGCCAATCGGACACAAAATTCATATAGCGGCGGCCGTAATTTATTACGCCCAGAAGCTTTCCCTCATTTAGACCGGCCAGAATATTGCCGTAGAAATCATGTTTGACCACGAATGATTTGCCATAATCAAAGGGCAGATCGGAAAGATCGAAATCTTCCGCTCTATCAACCACCTCCTCAGCCCAGAGAAGGTAAGTTTTGCCGGAAGCATCATCGGTATAAAACAGAGTCAGTGTATCTCCAGCAAAAGTATATTTGCGCTCAAAGACCTCTGTAAGAAAGGAATGTCCCAGATACGAGTCGGCATAGACAACATCAGAACCCTCAACCATGTTCTGAAATGGGAACAGACTGAAACCGTCCGGTTTATCGGTTATACCCGGCATCGTAGCAGCCATTCTCTGCGCCATTGTATCGATCATCACCTGAGTTTCATCGGACTGGTCAAAGCCGGTCAGCCTTACAACATAACGCCCTTTAACGAAGTCCAGGCTGCCGGCGCCTCCAAAACCTTCTACGCCAAGCGCCAGCACCTCTTCTGCGGGAGGACGGACACGGCTGTAGAGCCCGTAGGCATTGCGAGGTGTATCAAACTGGTAGATATCCATCACAATTTCGTTCTCACCCTTCTTATAACCGGCCGTGGCGACCTTCTCAAAATTGTAGAGGTGATAGAGCTCCGCCCCGCCGTTGATATATTCATATAACGATTGCCCCTCGTAAACCTCGACTTCTGAGCTGCGATTGATTTCGGTATCAGCGAATGATTCCGGAAAGAACTCTGTTAATTCAAAATTGGGCTGCTCTACGGCCGCTTCCTCCTCCCCTCCGCCACAGGCAAACAGAATTGAAAAGATGAAAATCAGTGCCAAAATACTACTGATGCCGCCTTTGCCGTATAATATCATTTTTATCTCCCTGTTTTCTCTCAAATTCCAAGAGTTCCGTATAATAAATAGAGCATAATAATAATGCCTGCTGTCTGTCAAGAGCAACAAGTATTATATAGAAAGCAAATAATAATGCATTGACAATTGCTGAATGTCTAATAGTTTTTTCGTAGAGCGGTGAATTTTAGTATTACTAATGAGATGTATATGAACTCAAAAAGACTCGGTTTTGCCCTTTTACTGCTATTCACAGCATTGCTTATGATCTTCGCCTGTGAGAAAAAGGGCAGTTACGGGCCTGCCAGCGGTGTATCCGGGGGAGTTACCGGGCATGTGTACCTTTCGGGCAGCCTGAAACCGCTAGCCAATATAATCGTATCCTGCGGGCAGGCGGCAGATACAACCGGAAAAAGCGGCCGCTATTCTCTTGGCAATATTCCCACCGGCTCACAGGATATCTCGGCCAGTAACTCCTACTACCATACCTACACATCGAAGGTCAATATCCGCAGCAACGAGATCACCAATCTCGATATCTTTATGAGTTATAATAAATAACTGCCTGACCAGGAAATAAAATAGCCCGCCATCCATAAAGGCGGGCTATTTTTAAAATCAAATTTATTAATCGCTGGCCATAATAAACAGTGGCTGCATCTCGAAGCTTTTATACTGGGGACGCAGTCTTTCCCTGTTGTAATATCTGTCGACATTGACGAATTTCTTGGTACTGGTAACGACATCAATAGGCACATTATCATAACGGCCGTTTTTCAGCACCACCAAACGTCCATGAATGCCGCTTAAAATCAGGTCGAGCGCCAGGTTACCGTAGGCCATAGGCACAACCGAATCGATAGCATCGGGATCACCGCCGCGCACCAGATAACCCAGCTTCTGATTAATGACATTGATCGGCATACCGTTATTGAATTTCGGCGAAACCTCTTTCAGCTTGGCGGAAACCAGATCGCCGATCCCGCCCAGCTTCATGTGACCGTAGGCATCTTTCTCCTTATCTCGGAAGACCATCTCGCCGCCCTCGAACATGGAGCCCTCGGAGACCAGCACCACGGAATATTTACTGGGATTATTTCGCCTGTCCAAAGTCAGAAGTTCGGTAAGCCTGTCGATACTGAATTTGTGTTCCGGGATTACGCAGCGGTTGGCGGCGCCGGCCATGGTCGGAAGCATGGCGGTAAAGCCGGCGTAACGTCCGAATACCTCGAGCACCAGAAAGCGCTCATGCGATCCTGCCGATGTGCGCAGGCTGTTGGTCATCTGAATCGTGCGGGTAACACAGGTGCTGAATCCGATACAGTAATCTGTACCGGGAACATCATTATCCATCGTTTTTGGAATTGCCACTACCTTAACACCTTCTTTGTACAGCCGTACGCCATAGCTCAAGGTATCATCTCCACCTATCGGGATCAGGTAGTCTATACCAAGGAAATCGAGATTTTTCTTGACCTCTTCGGTCAAATCATTGCGCTCATCTTTATACTTGTCCCTGAGATGTTCGGGAACATTGGCTTTGGCAATATGTCCGGGATGAGTGCGGGAGCTGTGCAAAAATGTTCCGCCGGTACGTCCCGCCTTGTTCACTATATCTTCGGTAAGAATCTGATAACTGGAGCTGTTGTCGGCTTTTTTATCTCTCTTGATTTCAATCGTACCGGCCCAGCCGCGTCTGATTCCGATAACCTGATAGCCTTCGCGTATGGCACGAATCGTCACCGCCCTGATAGCAGGATTCAATCCGGGAACGTCTCCACCGCCGGTTAGGATTCCAATCACGCCCTTTTGGGATTTAGCTTTAGCCACAAATACACCTCCATTATCTAAGCAAAAGGTCTTATTAAAGACATCAAGATTTCAAGCCAGAAGTTATAAGAGATTCACTTTTCAAACAAGCATTTTATGGAATCTGTTTCCTAATTTATTATTTGAGAACCATCTAAATTATGCTATCAATGTCAGTTCCTGCATTTGTCCAACATGTTTTCTATCGTCAGATTCGGCAAATTCAATAATATATTGACTTTGAGCATTTTTTTTTGTTTTCCTTGCAACTAATTATGGGCGGATTGAGTCTAAAGAGAGAATATACATATTTCGCCCCTAACAGACGACAACAGGAGATTCGGGCTATGCTCAGAATAAAAACCGCATTGATGCTTATTTTTACGCTTCTGATTTATCTTTCTTCAAATTCCATAATAACCGCACAGCCTTCCGTCCCGGATACAGTCATAAACGGCCCGAAAGGGCAGGAGATGAATGTCTATCTGGAGCGATTATCCGATTTCGGCTTTCACGGCTCGGTGCTGGTTGCGCAATATGATACTATTCTGCTGCATCGGGCATACGGCCTGGCAAACGTGCCCGATCAGATTCCAAATTACACCTCTACGCTCTTCAGTACCGGCTCTGTGACAAAGCAGTTCACTGCAGCCGCCATCATATATCTGGAAAGCCGCGGAAAGCTGAGCACGGATGACTCAATCGATAAATATTTTATGAATGTTCCGCCCGATAAGTCCGCCATAACAATTCACCATCTCCTTACTCACACCTCCGGCCTGGCTCATGACTACGGCAGTGACGAGGATTCGATAGGCCGGGATTTATTCATTGCCGATGTATTGACGCAGCCGCTGGAGTTCGAACCGGGTGAGCAATATTCCTATTCCAATGCCGGGTATTCGCTGCTGGCGGCAATAATCGAGATTGTCTCCGATGAGAATTATGAGGCTTTTTTGCAGGAGAACCTATTCAAACCGCTTGCCATGAATCATACCGGCTTGCATAAGCTTCAGGTCGACGATACATTAATCGCTCATTCGCATAACGAAGAAATTGGCTATCCCTCGCCTGCCAATCGTCCTGAAAGCGCCTGGAATCTTACCGGAAACGGCGGGATTTTGTCCACAACGGGGGATATGTATCGATGGTATACTGCCTTAAGAGGGTCTGAAATCTTACCGCCTGAGTTCACGGAGAAAATATTCACACCCTATGCCAGGGAATACCCGGATATGGAGTCCTATTATGGTTACGGCTGGGTGATTCAGGATTCGGAGAGACGTGACAGCAAAATCATCTGGCACAACGGCGGAGCCATGCCGCATGGCTGGAGTTGCGCGTTGTATAATTATGTCGAGGACAGCGCTGTATTTATAGTCTTTTCCAATAAACCGATGGACGGCGACCTGCCTGTGGACCATATCGCAGTGGGACTGTCGAAAATATCATTCGGCGAAAAGTCCGAGCTTCCGCCGCAAACAGCCAGTATCGATGAAAGCCTTTTTAAGGGGTTAGAGGATTTATACCTTATTAATGATACCGCCCTGATTCGGGTCACGGTCTCCGATGGCATGCTGCATCTTCATCCAATTGGCCAGGATGCTGTTAATGCTGTCTACCCCTCCCCTATGCAGGATATGCTGCCCAAATATAATACAAAGACAGATCAGATGCTCAAAGCTCTTGCGGCGTCTGATTTCGAAACAGCCGCTGAATTCTGGTC
>WJIM01000384.1 GCA_014730285.1 Candidatus Zixiibacteriota bacterium | reverse complement strand
CGCCGAGGGACTGTCGGTTCTGGGAAACCTGAAAAGCATGCTGAGGATTTCTATCCATTCCATACTGCTCTGGATCATGACCGCGATTTCCAACTATTTTATTTTTATGGCTTTCGGTCTTGATGCTCTTCCGCTCACGGCTTCATTCGTGGTACTGATCGTAGTCTCGCTCGGAATCGTGCTTCCCAACGCTCCGGGATTCGTGGGACTTTATCACGGTCTCGTTTATATTGCGCTATCAATTTATCCCAATGAGGTCACCAAAGCGGATGCCGGGGGTGTGGCTATTATCCTGCACGGCGCTCAATATGTCGTAATTACGCTTGTGGGGCTTTATTATCTCTACAGCCGCCATCTTTCGCTGCGCGAGGCGAAAACCGAGGCAAAGGACGCGCTCTGATTACAGGCCGGCTAATTGTTTATTTGACTTATTTTGAGCTTTTTTCTATTATTGTGCCAATTTCAAGGGAAAGGAATATAATTTGATTTACGCAGTGATAATGGCAGGCGGCAAGGGAGAGAGATTTTGGCCCCTCTCCAGAAGCGGACGTCCCAAACAGCTTCTCAAAATCACCTCCGACAAAACTATGCTGGAGGAAACGATTGTGCGCATGGAGGATTTCGTCCCGGAAGAGCAGATCAGAATTATCACCGGCGCCGATATCAAGGATAAAATACAGACAATTCTGCCCCAGCTTGACACGGATCATATCTATACCGAGCCATTCGGCCGAAACACCCTTCTTGCTATCGCGGTCTCGGCGGTAATGATCGAGAAGGATGATCCGGAGGGCATCATGGTTGTGCTTTCCTCGGATCATATGATAAAGCCGCGGGAAACGCTGATCAGGAATCTGGAGGCGGCGGCTAATATTTGCCAAGACCAGGACTGGCTAATTACTCTGGGAATAACTCCGACTCGTCCGGAAACAGGATACGGATATATCAAGGTCGGGGATTTATATGATACAGTTAACGGCACCTCGGCTTATCGTGTAGCCGAATTCACCGAGAAACCCACCCGCATAATTGCCCAGCAGTATTATTTCGACCGGCAGCATTTGTGGAATTCCGGCATGTTTATCTGGTCGGTAAAATCCATTATGAAAGCGATAGAGAAGATCAAACCGGACCTCTTTGAACAGCTGCAAATATTCAAGGAACATATCGGCACCGAGAATGAAGAGACTGCAAAGAGAGAGCTTTATAATAAGGCCGAGGATGTATCCATTGACGTTGGCATTCTGGAGCAGGCCAATAATGTCTTGACGCTTAAGGCGGATATGGTCTGGGATGATGTCGGCAGCTGGCTGGCTCTGGACAGAATAAAACACAGGGACAGCGAGAATAATATTCTGGAAGGAAACGTAATTAATCTGGGATCATACGAATCTGTGGTGTATAACGATTCAGAGGGTTTGATAGCCACTTTGGGTGTGTCGGATTTGATTATAGTCAAGACCGACAATATCGTCATGGTAGCACATAAAACCCAGGTCAATAAAATAAAGAAGATGCTGAGCAGATTCAGCGGAGATAAGGACCTTGAAAAATATCTTTAAATTCGGAAAGTATTCCGACTTTTTTACGGCCGTGTTATTGGCGGGCATGGTGATGCTGCTGGTCTTCTGCAGCGCCGCGACTGAAAAGGATGAGCCGGAGGAAGTGCCCACCGGAGAAATCTATGCGGCCGAACAGGATTACGATCCGCTGGGCGATCCTCGCGACCGCACGATTCTGGAATCCGCCGAGGAGGAAGTGGAGGAAGCTCCCGAAGAGCAGGATGATTTCAACTGGGCCAAAGTGGATTCGTTTTTACAGGCTCAGCAGGAGATCGATTCCACGCTTACGATTTACCGCATCCAGCTTTTTGCCTCACAGTACTATACCGAAGCCAGATACGAACAGCAAATAGCTCAGGAGGTTTTTTCCGATTCGGTCTTTATCAAATACGATCTTCCGTACTACAAAGTACTCCTGGGTAACGCTGAATCCGAGAGAGCCGGAAGACGTCTGCTTTACAGGGCGCGTTCGCTGGGATATTACAATAGCTGGCTGATTGAATCGCCTCCCGATTCGATTTATTTCCGCATGCTATATATTCAGGATTCAATTGCCGCCCAGGACAGCCTTATGCGTTTGCAGGAGATGGAAGAGGATAGCATAGATCAGCAGCAATTAGAGGAAGAGCCGGAGACGGAGACCGAATAGTGCGGGAAATTACCTTAAACTCCTCACCCGACATAATAAAAGAAGCGGTTCAGGCCTCATGCGAAATACTCGAACAGGGTGGATTAATAGTGGCTCCAACCGAGACGGCATACGGGCTTCTGGCCCATGCCGAGGATAAGACGGCATTAAACAGATTATTTGAGTTCAAGCAAAGACCTATGGATAAACCCACTGCGGTTTTTATTGAATCCTCAGCGGAGCTTCCGAATTACGATGTAGAGCTTGATGATAAGTTACTTGGAAAAATCAACCGATTTTGGCCTGGCCCGGTTACATTTGTTATGAAATCAAATATGAAAAGCTGGCAGGGAGTGCTCTCGGAAGAAGGCAAAATCGGCTTTCGATGCTCAAGTCATCCCTTTATCAAATCATTAACTGCGAATTTCCGCAAGCCGATATCAGCTACAAGCGCGAATATCAGCGGAAAAATCCCGGAATCTATTTCAGAGATCGAGGATATTTTCGAGGAAAAAATTGAACTTTTTATTATTGACCCGTTGTTGAAATTCAATAGTTTGACCTCAACTGTAGTTGAGATCATGAAAGATAGTATCAGGATTTTGCGCAAAGGCGCTGTTGATCCCAAACTGATAGAAGAAACATTCGCTTATGAGTAAGAAACAGGACAAGATATTCCGCGTGCTATTTGTCTGCACCGGCAACACCTGCCGCTCCCCCATGGCGCACGGGCTGTTGCGAAAAATGGCAGAAGAAGAAGGGCTGGACAACTTTGATGTCGAGTCGGCCGGAATCGGCACGTATGACGGCTATCCCCCCTCGGCGCATGCGGTGCAGGTCGCCTTAAAAGATAAAGTCGATATTTCCGGGATTCATTCCACTCAGCTTCAATCCGATATCATGGAGGAAGCGGACATTGTAATCGCCATGGCAAAGAATCATTACGATCAGATGCACAGCCTTTACCCGGAAGATGCTAATAAAGTGTATATGCTCAAAGAATATCCCGATCAAAATGGCGGTGATTCCCTGAGTGTGGCCGATCCGATCGGACTGGATGAGGAGTTTTATGCAAAAACGTATGTTGAAATTAAAAAGGAACTCCGGCGCATCTGGCCTGATATAAAGAAGAGATATCATGATAAGATGGATGAGCAAAAATGAAAAAGATCGTATTACTGATTTCATTCTGCCTTTTGCCGGTATATGGATTAGCTCAGGAAGCTGAGGTCGGTGTTAAAGACTCAACCTTGTGCTCAGACACACTTAGAATTCCAGCCAAAGATATCGAACCTTTCGATGACTTTCGATTCATCATAAACGATGCTTTTGGAGTGGGGGAGAAGCTGACCTTTACACTCGGCTGGAAAATGGTCAAGGCCGGAGAGGCGACGATGGAAGTCGCGGAAGTTTTCGACCATGATGATCGTCCGGTTTACAGGGTCAGAACGCTTGCAAGATCATTTGAATTCTTCGACAATTTCTTTAAGGTCAGGGATACGGCTGAGACATGGATCGATGTGGAGGGCCTGTTCACATGGTACTTCCGCAAGAAACTTCATGAAGGCAGCTATGAAAATGAACAGATCCAGATATACGATCAGGCTCGTGGGATAGCCCGCGCCCATGATACCGCTTTTGTTGTGCCCCGGTATGTGCAGGATGTGCTCTCGTCGCTCTATTATGTCCGTACACAGGATTTGGAGGTGGGCGATACTTTGACTCTGGAGAACTTCTCCAAAGATAAATGCTATCCATTGGAAGTAATTGTGCACAAAAAGGAAATTATTGAGGTGCCCGCAGGGAAATTCAAGTGCATAAAAGTCGAGCCGCTTCTGAAATCGGCAGGCGTATTTAAGCACGAGGGCACGCTTTCGGTATGGTTAACCGACGACCGCCTTAAGATGCCGGTTTTAATGAGATCGAAGGTAGTGGTAGGCTCGATTTATGCCGAACTCACTGACTACAGAATAGGCGAGCTCTACGAGTGGGAATAAGTTTTAATTGATTTTAGCTTTCAATCCCTTTAATTCCCCGTAACAGACAAAAACCAGGAAAAGTATCAATGGTGGATTTTAAGAAGATCGACCTCGAAAAAGTCAAAGCCTATTCAATAAAAGACCGCGCCAGCAAAGTCCGGCTGGATCTTCTGGGAAAACCGGTATCGGAAAATTGCACACTTGACCAATTCATAGAGTCTCTTCCCAAATTTCTGAAAGCCGAGGACTTCAAAAAGGTCGCCGCGAAAATTAAAGCTGCAATAGTGAAGAAATCGAAAATCATCTTTATGATCGGGGCGCATAATCTAAAGGTCGGCCTTACACCGCTTTATGTCGATTTTATGGGTTTGTATGACAACCTGCATTTTGCCGGAAATAGCGCGGTCTCGATACATGATCTGGAAATAGCATTTTTTGGTGCTACCTCGGAGGACGTGCTTGAAAATCTTCAGGACGGAAGTTTTGGATTCGTGGAGGAAACAGCAAAATTGTATTCCGAAATGTTGAGGGTTGCCACGAAAGAAAAAATCGGCCTGGGCCATGCCCTCGGGAAATTCATAACCGATCAGGATGCTCCTTTTAAGGAATTTTCTCTATCATACAACTGTCTGAAGCGTGAAATCCCTCTAACGATTCATGCCGCCATTGGAACCGATATCGTAAATCAGCATCCGAGTTATGATGGCGCAGCGGCAGGCCGGGCCTCCTTTGAAGATTTCCAGATATTTTCCAATTCGGTTATGCAAATCGCCAACGGTGGTGTGGCATTGAATATCGGCTCAGCCGTAATAATGCCCGAGGTTTTCCTGAAGGCGATTGCAGTCTGCCGAAATCTTAATCCTGCTTTCGGAAATTACACCACAGCCAATTTTGACATGCTTACCCATTACCGTCCCACCCAAAACGTCGTAAACCGCCCGGCCACATTAGATTCGGAGGGCTACAATATCACCGGACATCATGAAATAATGATCCCGCTTCTATTTGCCGTTGTTAAGAATGCATTAAAATAGCTCTAATCGGTTTAATTTCCGTTCTTGACTTTTTTTCCTCAAATAATATATTTCAGTGGACTATCCGAATGGAATACTGCGACAGATTTGACAAATATTTGTACTACATGCGCTTAGGAAATACATCGGCTGAAACTGCCTCCTGAATCTCGAATATTATTCAGCGGAATATTCTTAAATGGCTGGATTTCCTGCTGATTAAGATGATATATCAAAATTATTTAAAATCCTATTGGGAGGATTCATATGTCTAAAAATGCTTCTAAGTTCCTGAGCCTTCTCATAGTTATCCTAATCTCAGTTCTCTGGGTGGGATCGGCAAGTGCACAAAACGAGAAGGATTGGACAATCGTAACCAGCTATACCATACCCGAGGGCGCCTCCGGGCTGGCATGGGACGGCACCCATCTTTATTTTGGGATTTACGGCTCTAACGGGGGCAGGATTTACCAGCTCGATCCCTCTGACGGCAGTTATACCGAGCTGTTTACAGGACCGCAGGAGGATGCCTACGGCCTGACATATGACGGTACGAATCTCTGGACAACCGATCACCCCGGCAGCAGCTCGGATCCCGCCATAGCGATTGAGATGGATTTTACTGGATCGCAGGTGTCCACGATCAACCTTCCGGATCATTATATGTCCGGAATAACTTATGATAACGGTAATTTCTGGGTCTCACGCTACTATCCCGATCCGGGGCACATGTATAAAATTGATGGTTCGGGCACTGTTTTAAATCAATTTGACGGTCCCGATGATCAGCCCTGGGACCTCTGTATTCAGGGCGAATATCTCTGGATAGCCGATTACTGGGGAGATGCTCTTTACAAGGTCGATACTGCTTCCGGAACGCTTTTGGAGACACATGCCTCGGAAACAACAGATCCCTCGGGAATCACCTGGGATGGCACATATCTCTGGTATATCGATAACGGAACGACCGGCGGGGATTATCTCTATAAGGTTGACTTGTTTGGATCAGGCACACCATATATCGATGTGTCCAGCGACAGCCATGATTTTGGTGTAGTCACTGCGGGAGAATCGGATACGTGGAATT
>WJIM01000383.1 GCA_014730285.1 Candidatus Zixiibacteriota bacterium | reverse complement strand
GTATTCGCGGGCGGTGATCTGGTCACGGGACCGAACACAATAGTCGATGCCATTGCCGCCGGAAAGAAGGCCGCGGTAATGATCGATCGATATATAAAGGGTGAGGAACTAAAACAGACTCCGCGTATCAATCTGCCCAGTGTATTCGTGCCGCCGCCGGATAACGGCGATGCGGTGGAGGCTGGAACGCAGCGCGTATCAACACCGCGGGCGGTGGTCGAATGGCGCAAACGCGGCTTTGCCGAAGTCGAGATGTCTCTAACGAAAGAGGAGGCAAAACGCGAGGCCATGAGGTGCATGCGCTGCGACCTGGAGTTTACCAAGCCCGAAAAAGAGTATCAAGATGAGGAACTTGTGACTGCGGAAGGGAGCAAGTTATGATAAACTTAAAAATAAACGGCATTGATGTCAGCGTTGAAGAGGGCACTACGGTTCTTGAAGCCGCCCAATTCCTGGGCTTCCCGATCCCAACGCTCTGCCACATGGAGGGACTTACTCCCTACGGCGCCTGCCGTCTGTGTGTGGTCGAAATCGGCCAGCCGCCTCGTTCCAAGCTGGTCAGTTCCTGCACTTACCCGGCTGAGGACGGCCTGGTTGTGCGGACTGCCTCGGAGCGAGTGATGAAGGCGCGCAGAATGGTTATCGAGCTCTTGCTGGCCTCCTGTCCGCAATCCAAAGTGATCCAGGACCTGGCCTCGAAGTTCGATGTCCGCCAGCAACGGTTCAAGCAGGAATACGAGGATTGTATTCTCTGCGGCCTGTGTGTAAGGATGTGCGAAGAGCAGATGATGGCCAAGGCAATCGGCTTTCGTGGACGCGGGGAAAATCGCTCCATCGGCACGCCTTTCGACATTAAGTCCGAGGTTTGCCGTCAATGCGGAGGCTGCATTTATGTCTGCCCTGCCTGCCAGCTCAGGTGCACCTATAACGAACCCGAGAAGGCGGTTTGCGGGGGTTGTGCCAATCTGGCTCCGCCCTGCATTGAGAAAGACAAGTTTCACGATATGATGTGTTACATGGACCCGTGTGTGGCCTGTGAAATCAGAGAAGAAAATAAATAGAAGGAGGAATACATAAAATGTCACTGTCCAGAGTAAACGCCTCGGCGGCAACCCTGACGAAAAACAGAACCGAGGACTCGATTGTACCGTCCTCGGGAATGTGCGTCACATGTGTTGACGGCTGCATTGGAATGTGCGAAATCGGTAAATCCGCATATCGCGGACACGAGGTTATCTACCCTCAGCCGTTCGGTGTGATAACGACCGCGGGTGAAAAAGTCTATCCCGTCGATTATTCCCATTTCAATATCATGGGCGGCGTTGTTGGAGCCTCCGGTATCGAGGCTGACAGCGATAAAGCTATCTTCCCGAATGTCAATTTGGAAGTACATTTCGGGCATGACAAGGGCCTGAAATTCCGTTATCCCTGGATCATCCCCGGCATCGGCTCCACCGATATTGCCAAGAATAACTGGGAAGGCCTGGCAATCGGAACCGCACTGGCCGGAACCGGTCTGACAATCGGTGAAAATGTGGTTGGTATGGATGTGGAAGCCAAGATCGAGAACGGCCGTGTGGTCGATACTGTCGACCTCAAGCGCAGGGTGAAACTGTTCATGGATCACCAGCGTGACGGTTACGGCGCGATTATAGTCCAGGCCAATATCGAGGACACCCGCCTGGGCACCCAGGAATATGCCATCGATAAGCTGGGCGTTCAGGTTGTCGAGCTTAAATGGGGCCAGGGCGCAAAGAATATCGGCGGTGAGGTGAAAATCCGCGACCTCAAGAAAGCTCAGCTTCTTTATGACCGCGGCTATGTTGTGCTTCCCAATCCGACCGATCCGGATGTCATCAAGGCCTTCGAGAGAGGAGCATTCAAGGAATTCGAACGCCATTCCCGTGTGGGTATGGTTACCGAAGAGGCCTTTGCCTCGCGAGTGGAAGAGCTTCGCTCGGCCGGAGCCAAATATGTATTCCTGAAAACCGGCGCCTATCGTCCGGCAGCTCTCGCCCAGGCTCTGAAATATGCCTCCAAGTATAAAATCGATCTTTTGACAGTAGATGGTGCGGGCGGCGGAACCGGTATGAGCCCCTGGAGAATGATGAATGAATGGGGTATGCCTCCGGTTGAACTGCATTCACTGCTCTACAAGTACTGCAAGATGCTCGATGACAAGGGCGAGTATGTACCCCCGATAACGCTTGCAGGCGGCTTCACATTCGAGGATCAGATCTTTAAAGGCCTGGCAATGGTTGCGCCTTATGCCAGGCTCGTCGGCATGGCCAGAAGCCCGATTGCGGCGGCTATGGTGGGTAAAACAATCGGTATGGCAATCAACTCGCATCAGATTCCGGTCTATGTTGAGCGTTTCGGCGATAACGTGGATGATATATTCGTTACAGCGTCCGATCTCCGCAAGGAACTGGGCGATGCCGAGTTCGATAAGCTTCCAACCGGAGCAATCGGCCTGTACACCTATTATGAGCGTCTGGCTCAGGGTCTGCGTCAGCTTATGGCCGGCAGCAGAAAATTCGGGACCGAGTATATGACCCGTGAAGATCTGGGCGCCCTTACACCCGAGGCGGCCGAGATCAGCGGGATACCGTACATCATGGATCTCGACAAAGAGCAGGCGGAAAAGATCATAAAAAGCTAATAAGTTATTCTGCTTATATTAAGGCCGGCATTATATCAATGCCGGCTTTTTTGTGTTTATTAATTGGGAGCTCAGAAAGAAAATAAATTCTGTATACATGTACAATAAATTTCAAAAAAGCTTGGCAGAGAACTATCAACCCAATATAATATATTTAAAAATGGGAGTTCACGCTGGGCAAGAGGGTGATTCGAATCTTAGATGAGCAATAAGAATAAACAGCAGACATCCGGGGAAGTAACCTTTGCCCGCGATCTGGGTCTTTTCGACGCCACCATGATCGGCGTTGGAGCCATGATCGGCGCAGGAATATTCGTCTTGACCGGTATTGCCGCGGGCGAAGCCGGGCCTGCTTCGATCCTGTCATTCGGCCTGAACGGTGTCGTTACGCTATTGACCGCTTTCGCCTATGCCGAACTTGCTTCGGCAGTCCCCCGTGCGGGCGGCGGATATTCCTTCGTGCGCATGGCCTTTCCCGGAGCGGCTGGATTTATTGCGGGGTGGATGCTCTGGTTTGCCTATACGGTTGCATGCAGTCTCTATGCCCTGGGATTCGCCGGATATTTCTGGGAATTTTTCCACAAATATATTCCGCAGTTTACCGAAATGGTATTCGGTCTACTGGGGCAGCAGAAGCCGGTGCTTATTATTACAATTCTAATTGGCATGACTTTTACGTGGCTGAATGTGCGCGGTGCCGAGGTGACCGGCAAGACCGAGAATATCCTGACCATATCGAAAATCACAGTATTGGGAATATTCATCGTCTTTGGCATCATCAGAATTTTCGATATGCCCGAACGCGCCATGGACAGCTTCTTCCCGTTTTTCCCGGCAGGGCTGGGCGGAGTTTTGATTGCAATGGGTCTAACCTTCATTGCCTTCGAGGGATACGACCTGATTGCCACGGTTGCCGAGGAGATCAAAGATCCAACGAAGAATATCCCCCGTGCCACGTTCATCTCGCTGGGCGTGACAGTTTTTATTTATCTGTTGATCCTGTTCGTATCGCTGGCCGCGATCGATCCCGAGGGTATGCCCGCATGGGAGTATCTGGGGCGTTTCAAGGAGACCGCGATAGTAAAAGCGGCTGAGAATTTCATGCCTGCCTTCGGGGTTGCGGTCATTGTATTCGGCGGACTTCTTTCGACCATGTCGGCTTTGAATGCCACGGTCATGGCCGCCTCGCGTGTGGCTTTCTCAATGAGCAGGGATTTATGGCTGCCGAAAAGGATGTCGAATATCCATGCCCGGCGGCGTACACCGCACATAGCTATTGTGGTAACGGGAATTATACTTCTGGCGATGGCCTTAACGCTTCCGATTGAAGCGGTGGGCTCAGCCGCGAGTCTTATATTTCTGCTTACTTTTGCCATGGTGAATTTGGCGGTCATAGTATTGCGCAGAAAATATCCGGAACTCCCCCGAAAATACAAGGTGCCGTTGTATCCGGTAATTCCGGTTCTGGGATTTGCGTTGAATGTATTCCTGGCATTGTATCAGTTCAAATTTCAGCCGATTGCCTGGTATGTTACTGTTGGATGGATTGCGGTCGGGTTGCTTTTGTATTATGCCATCTTCGAAAAACGTGCGGCGGCTGTCGAACCTCAGGTACTTCTGCCGGGCGTCCGTCCTCCCGGTCCCGACGAGGAGCCCTCGGTGGTTGTGGCTTTGCACAATCCGGATAATGTGGAAGTGCTTCTGGATTTCGCCCTGCCGATTGCAAAAAGCAGAGGCACAAAGCTGTTTGCAGTAAGCGTTGTGGATGTCCCCCGGCAGATGCCCATACATGAGGGCATGCGCTTTATTCACCATAAAGAGCCGCTTCTGACCAGAGCCAAAAAATATGCATCCGAGAAGGGTGTTAAAATCGAAACCGATCTGGTGATTGCGCACCGCGCCTCCGACGGCCTCTTGACCGCGGTTGAACGCCATCGCGGTCAGGCATTGGTGATGGGTTGGAAGGGGCATACCAATGCCCGCGACCGTATCTTTGGCGAAATTGCCGACCAGATTATCCGTCATGCTTCCTGCGATTTGATGCTGCTTAAAATCGGGGATAAACGTGAATTCAAGAACTGCCTC
>WJIM01000382.1 GCA_014730285.1 Candidatus Zixiibacteriota bacterium | reverse complement strand
TCGCCCTCGACCTCTTCGGCCTTGATGATCTCGCTTGTTTCGACCGAGACAAGACGTCCGTAAATCTTGAAATTATTCTTGTCGATTTTCATGAACCCGCCCATCAGGATTGTCTGGGCGCCGACCAGCTTGCCCATTTTAACAGCGGTGCTCTTGTCAGTAAGGTCGGACTGCTGTAATTTCAATTCATCAACGAGGAAATTTATTCTGTCGCGCTCAACCACGCGAAGCGCATCGGACTTGGTGATATCCTGAATCATCATCGACATCAGGCCCTTGCATAAAGGATTGAGCCTTTCCTGGTCCTCGGAAATGGAGTGATTGTCGAAATACATCACCGCAATCGTCTCTATATCCGAATCCTGCCCGCGTTTTTCTACAGGAATGCCTTTTTCCACGGCATACCAGATTTTCATCATCTGGGGAGGATATTCATCGGGGGTCAACTGCACAGTGGGATCGAGCTTGGCCAGCCGTTCAAGATAGGCCTGAGCTTCCGCTTCCTGACCGCGATTGACCTCGGACATTGCCAGGATCAAAAGCGCATTCTTTTCCTGCTCAACATTAAGATCCTGGTTTGCCAGAAGACTGGATGTTTTTATGACCGCATCCTCGAATTGAGCACGGCGATACATTTTATTAGCTTCAACTATAGTTTGTTCAATTTCAGCGGCTGCCAGCTTGGGTGTTTCTTCCTGCTGCGCGGATGCACATGCTAGAAATGACAGAAGCAAAATAAAAAAAAGCCCCGCAAAGATTTTTCTCTCCCTGACCATTAAAGTACCCTCCTGGTAAAATTTAATGGAAAATAGGTACTGATTTTGCAAAAATCAAGTTAAAAACTTGTTATACCTACATATTTTACGTTAAAAGTCCTGTTTTCGCTTAATTTTTCCTTAATTTAAAGTTTATTTCTATATCGTCATCCGCACCTAAATTTATAAGCTTATATCCGCCCACAGTTTTATATCCGTCGCGAATCACTGCGATTTTATGCGGTCCTTCTGCCAGATCGAAGACGAACGGCGTGCCCACATCCTGCTTTTTGTCATCTATATAGATTGTACCCCAGGAGGACGCCCCGCCTATAAAGCTGGCAGAAACACGCACCTTGCCGGTGGGTGCGGCAAAATTGTAATCGCGCGACTGCACATCCTCAGTTACCGTAACCGTATCGAAAAAGCGGGCATTTTTCCAGTCCATCTTATTGTTGATAAGGAGAAGCTCGTGCCTGCCCGGTTGCAAAGTGTCCAGATAGATAGGAACATCGTTATGCGGGATTTTGGTGCCGTCGATATACATCTCAGCGGCATTGGCATAGTCGTACGGAGTGTAATATATTTCCAGCTTGCCATTATATTGACCAGGCGGCGGCGTTGCCTGCTGACCGTTATCAGTCCCTCCGTCCGAAAGATCCTCATCAAGCTCTTCATCTTTTCCTTCATCAGCATCCGCCAGGCCTTCATCCATCTGCTGGCCATCCGCCGGTCCGGTGGTCTCCTCGGCAATCGGTTCTTCATCCCCTGGCTTCAGGGCAAACTGGTAAGCCACAAATAACACCACCACAATCGCAATCACGGCCGCCAGAATTAAAATCGGACGCGGTCCTTTTTTGGTGGGCGGCTTTTTGAATTCCGTCTTATCCGTATCTTCCCTGCGAATTTCCGTTTTGCCATTGGTCTCGCGGTCGTACACTGTAGCCGCCAGCGTGGCCTCGTCATCTGCAGGGATATTGGCGCTGCGCTGAAAATCGGCTATCTTCTGCGACATCTCCTGCGCGGTCTCGAAACGGTTGGAGGGTTCCTTTTCCAGCGACCTGAGGAGAATTTCTTCCAGTCCGCGCGGAACATCCTCGCGAATATCCGAGGCCCGCGGCGGAGTTTTTTCCATATGCGCCTTCATCAGGAGAAAATCGGAGTCTTCCTTAAAAGGAAGTTCGCCGGTAATCATCTGATACAATGTTATGCCCGTGGAATATAAATCGGTGCGATAATCAATGTCCTTTTTGCCGCGAATCTGCTCGGGGGACATATACGGCAGTGAACCCGCGGCTGTACCGGTCTGAGTCAGCTTCGAAGAGCCCAGTATCTTGGCGATTCCAAAGTCGGTGATCTTAACCAGCCCGCTTTCGGTGACCATTATATTTGAGGGCTTGATATCCCTGTGTATTATGCCATTTCGATGCGCGTAACCCAGGGCCGAGAGAAGCTGCCTCGAAATCATCGCGGTATCCTGCACCGAAAACGGCCCCTTTTCGCGAATGATCTCATCCACATTCATACCATCCACGTACTCCATAATGATAAAATGCATGTCATCGATGACTTCGAAATCATAGATGGTTACGATATTGGGATGATTCAATTTCGCCATGGCTTTGGCTTCGCGATGAAACCAGGCAGAGAATTTTTCTTCGGAGGCGAGCTGGCTGTGCAGAAGCTTGAGAGCGATCTCGCGTTCGATCATTGTATCGAAAGCGCGGTAGAGTACCCCAAAGCCGCCTTCGCCGCGTTTTTCACGTAACTCGTATTTGCCTATTCGTTTTGTATCCATATAATATCCCTTTGGTTAGGGCTATTAAAATCATACACTATATTTTAGTCAACAAAAAAAGGCCACTATGATTAATGGCCTGATCCAAATTTGCAAAACTATCTAATATGCCAGACACGGCGGCGGCTGTCCCCCAATGAAAACATAGTTAATGATAAACACCGCATCGGACACATTTATGTTCTCATCGCAGTTGGCATCGCCCTGAAATAAGTGCGGTTTAGGAGGATTTCCCCCAATAAAGACATAATTGATAATCCAAACCGCATCGCTGACATTAATGGTACCATCATTATTGGAATCACCGTTGAAGATTATTATCTCCATCGGCAGGGAATCGACGGCATACGCAGTGCTGTCGCTGTGCGAGGTTGCAGTTAGAATGATATTATTTGCCGTACCGGGCACCAGTTCAGGGCCGGAATATATATCGGCAAAAACCTGCACCGAATCCTTGAGGGGAATGATAAACAGCGTATCCCGGAGCTGGCAATCCCATCCCATCACATCATCGATTGTCATGTGATAGATATCCTGCTTCGCTCCGCGATTGTAAACCCAGAAGCTTACCGCACGCGGTCCCATGGAATAGATATCATGGGGGCCGATCTCTCCCACCTCTGCCGCATAATCCGGCCAGGGCAGCATGTACGCAGAATAAGTATAATTCACATTATCGGCATACCACGATTTCACCACCGGATTAAGTACGATATAATCGTATAATTCGATCTCGGACACTATCAGTGAACCGGCATAAGTCTCGTTGAGAGGAATCTCGGTAAAAGTATAATTATTTCCCGGTTCGGCCAGAACAACATTGGCTCCCCAATGATATCCGTCCTGCCCGTCAAAGCTCAGCACGAAATCTCCGATAACATCACCGAATTCATCGAAGCGGATATAATTCGCACTAAGACCATCAGGACGTTTTGCCGGATAAGGTTCAAGATCACCAGTCGGATAAAAAGTGATCGTTCCCAAAAGATCGATAGTGACGGGATAATCGGCGCCATCCGCATAGTGATTCCCGTCATCATAATTATATGTGCACCAGTTCCAGACTGCGAATTCGTTGAATGCATCATAGAGGCTGGAATTATAATTCTGCAAGGTGGAATTTATAACAGCATAGGCATCGTCATCTTCGATCAGATTCTCCCAGATATCTCTGACGAGCGTGGTGTCGAAACGGTTATCCAAAAATCTATTCCAGATAAAAGAGCCGTACTCATGATAATTGTATGAATCGCCCAAAGCGAGATGAGGGTAATTAAAGAACTCGGGAAGGTAGTTATAATTATCATTGACCTCGGGATAACAGATATCCTCCATCCAGGTCGAGGAGACCTCCATGTACCACATATCGCTCAAAAGATTATAGGCCATTTGTGTCGAATGAAAATATTCATGGGCACATGTTACTTTGGCCGCGCCTTTCTGCAGTCCTTCCGGATCCTCATTGGGAGGAAAACCGTCGAAATTTCTATGCACTACCATGTAGCTGATCCAGTCATCCCATGCCTCCGGTCCGGGTGTTTCCGGCTGTGTGTAACCGTAATAGGGCATCTCCATCAAATAGATATCATAAAGCGAATCGCCTCCCACCGTATCATCCGAGGGAGGATAAAGATACCCGAGATTGTCATGCATACATCTGTAAGAACTGTCGCTGTACTGAGCAATCCAGTCGACATAATCCGGAATTCCGTTGGCAGGATCGATATCATCAGGATCGACAGCGTGGGTTCCTTCGATTTTGTAATGTATTCTGAAATGTCCTTCGGGGCTGACATGAGAGGAATCCAGATTCGGACGACTCAAATATTGCTTCAAGGTCTCCTGTTCAAGTTTCGAAAGACGATCGAAGTTCTGCCGGGCCTCGACCATAATCTCAGTCGCGGATTTCAGCTTCTTCTCATCTTCAACCTTGTATTCCTCCGGGAGCCTGTCCGGTGCACGCACAGTCATAACCTGATAGATTATCTTCTCTCCCAGGCTGATTCTCTCCTGGGCGTACGCGGTTTCGATTTTTTCTATCGGAGAGCTTTTGGCGTAAAGACTCTGGACAGGATAGAACATCAAAGCCGAAAGCAGCAATATTTTCAAGAGAGATAGCCTCATGAGGTTTCTCCGGGGCGAGACATCAGATACAGGGCTCCAATATCAAATCATTCTTTATCATTACATTGTATTAATATCGGCAACAATGCATTTGTTCCTGATGCTTAAATTTTGCAAGTATAAAAGCAGGAACGCCTTATGTTAAACAACATAATGAAAATGGGGGTTTTGTCAATTCAAAAAGAAAATGCGGCATTATACAAATGCTTATGCCTCCCCCGATCGCCCCTTTAAATTCGACAGTTCGGTGCTCAAGCTTAAGCCGAAAACTGCCTTTCTGTTGTCTTGCGCCTGAAAGAGATTAATCCAAACTCTCCAGCCAGAATTTTGTTGGTCGTAGCGACAAAATTCGAACCGTTAAGACCTTGCAGGGCATAGGGATGGATAATCTTCTTCTCGAGTAGTTGGGCCTGGTTGTGATCAAAGCTGTCTGAAGCCATGGCGACCTCCTTCCGGGAGGCGGCATTAGGGTTACGTATGGTTCTCTACTTTACAGTTTTTTGACATACACCTCAGGCCTTGATCTTCTTCCTTAACCGCATGATAGCGCGCCATTTATAAATATTTACCACCTGCTGGGCTATTTCCAGTCTGGCAGCTATTTCCCTCTCTGTCAAACCCTCGATTATTAACTCGATAACCTCACGCTGTCTGTCGGACAGCGAATTCCTTATGTGCCAGTTGAGCTTAGCGATGAATTTTCTGCTGAATTCCCTCTTGTCTCTCTCGTTCCTGGTCTGATAGTATGCCGACCTTTCCTCGGGAAACTTTTCCAGAAGCTCCGAATCGACCAGCACCTCAGCATACAGATACTCTTTCTTGCTTTGCATGTCCATAATATAAGCAAAAAGTTGGCGATATTTGCTTTGAAATAGCAAAAAATTTGGTTTTTTTCGCATATTCCTAACAAAATACTTATCAAAAAGGGTATTTAACATCGTTTAATCCTCAGGAACAATGCGCTCTGGCATTTAACTAATGAAACACCTTGTTTCTTGAGAGGGTATTTATGTACACACCAAAACGTTCCAATTTGGACGAAACGGAACCCCGGAATTCCTGGGCCCTATATCGCCTGCAGAGTATACCCCCCTCCAAACTGGCAACTGTGATTAACCGCATTTTGCGAGGGGATGACTATCTGTTTAATTCGCTTGAACGCGAGATGAAATAGGCTCGTCGTTTTCGTACCCTTACTCCGATTTAAGATCGGAGCTCAGCCTGACCGCACACCCCGAAGCGCTTGAAAATTGGGAATACTTTCGACAAAATTAAAGCCCGTTGAATTATATTCAACGGGCTCGTTTTATTGCTTTCTTCAGGTAACAATCAGCAGTCCGGTTCGCCATTACCATCCGTATCGCAGGGATTATCTCCGCCAATGAAGACATAATTTATGATCCATACCGCATCGCTGACATTAACGGTTTCGTCGCAGTTGACATCACCGGCCTCATACGGATCGGGAGGATTACCGCCAACGAAGACATAGTTGATAACAGCCACAGCATCGCTGACATTAACCGCTTCATCGGAGTTAGCATCCCCGCAAATGTAGGCGCCCCTGATCTGCATACCCAGGTACTGTTCAACCTGACTGCCGGTCTCATCCTCGACTCTTGCCCAGAATCCTTCAGGGCCTTCATCCAGAGGTGTGCCGGAAAGCAGACCGGTTTCGGATATGGTCAGACCACTGCCGTCCAGACTGCTGTATTTGTCGCTCCAGAGTTTTTCACCGGTGCCGCCGCTGCAGGTCAACTGAACGCTGTATTCTTCGCCCACGATGCCGTCCGGCAATGTATCCTCAACGATCTCCATACTGGGATTTATCACAAACTCAAACGCCTGTGTATCGTCCGCCCCCACATCATCGGCAGCACGCGCCGTAAACTGGACAAGACCGTTTGTCGACGGTACGCCGGAGATTAATCCGTCTGTCGAGAGTGAAAGGCCGGTGGCGTCCAGATCGGAATTAACATCGCTCCAGGCCAGGCTGCCGGTACCACCGGTGGCGTTAAGCTGTTGTGTATATGTTCGGCCCTGAGTCCAATCCGGAAGCGAATCATCCAGAATCTCCACATCAGGATTAATATCAAAACTGAATTGCTTTTCGTCGGACTCGCTGGAGGCATCGGTCACCACAGCCGTAAACGAAATCGTCCCGGCAACAGAGGGCAGGCCGGAAAGCAAACCACCACTCGATAGAGTCAATCCCGTACCGTTAAGATCATCAAATTTATCGCTCCAGGTATGCGCGCCGGTTCCGCCGGTAGCCTCGAGCTGTTCGGAATAGAGATACCCGAAGGTCCAGTCGGGAAGCGAGGCGGTGGTAATTTCGGGAGCAATTCGGAGCGGCGGGAATACTATCATATCCACCCAGCCGCAGTCGGAGCCGTCGGACTGACTGCCGTCCTTGGTGTAAGACCATTTAAATGTATGTGTACCGGGAGTCACGCTGTAGCTGACCTGGGTCCAGGGATCCTCGCCCGACCATTTTTCCTGCTCATTGCCGTCAATATAGAATCGCAGATAGTCCCAGCCGGATTCGGAGGAGACTTTATAGTAGAAGCTTATATCTCCGCCGGAAAGGATTTCCGCAGAGAGCTCTATCGATGAATTCTGGTTATGTGTTATGTTACCGGATTTGGCCGAATAAGTACCTTCATATACATCCGAGGTAACTGTAGACCAATCTGCAGAGCCTCCCTGCACCCAGGGATACTGCGCAAAGCCTCCGCTCTCGAAATCCTCGATTTGCTGGCCGATCATCAGGTCGAAAAAGATACTATCCGTATAACCGCCGTCAGCGGTAACATCCAGCTTAAAAGCAGCCAGATAATTTATGGGACAGGCCGGATCGATATCGAACTGATACTGGAGATCGGACTGTGCCGTT
>WJIM01000381.1 GCA_014730285.1 Candidatus Zixiibacteriota bacterium | reverse complement strand
GGCGTGGGTGTATTGGAAGAGCCCGAAGGGAAGTAGAATTGTATCCCACCCATCGGGTGGGGTCGAATTATTCACCTGCTATGCTTCGATTTACAATCTGCAATAAATCAAACTGACTGTGTTTTGATAGACTATGATCCCAAATGCATTGCTTGAAATAAATGTTGCAGGTGTCCGGAATAAACCCACTTGTTAGGTGGGTTACAATGTTGTTTTCCACACAGGGGTGTAGTTTTGGCCCGGCTCCAGTCGCCATTATACAGTCTCTTCCTTGAAGACAGGCCAGTTGCTTGGAATTTATATATTGTGTTATATGTTCTCTCCGGCCGCAGGTGGTTTCTATTTTGATTCCGCAGTTGTCAAGCAAACTGCGGTCGCAATCAGATGCGATTACAACCGGAATCAATAGTTCATTTTCTCGAATTATTATGCCGTGTTTCTTTTTGAAATGCTTAAAAGGTAACGGCGCATATTTTAACTCCAGAACTTTATCGCCCTCATATTTGAATAAGACGCTGTCATTGAAATTTTGCCCATCGTTTGGTTTAAACTTACTATTCCAGATTCCAACCTTATATCTATAGAGTTCAGAACTACTATGTAATTGCGTGATAATTTTAGCTATGGATATGCTATCAGGTGCTACTCTTATGCTGTCTATGATCCCTTGAATGCAGATGGTCTGCCCAAATAACGGAAGTTCGTCACTGCCTCCCTTTGGATAGAGCATTTCCTCAATGTCAGGCGGATAGTTGATTTCAAAATCAGGAAAATCAGTTCTCTGCGCGAAGAGTCTATTTGAACGTTCATATTCTTCAACCGGATTAAAAGGTGGTGAGCCATTAAGAATCAACTGATATTTACCTGGCGGAAGGTCCGAAAAGATATAACGGCCAAGCGAATCAGTTATTCCAACAGCAACGCGATAATCATCATAAAAATAAACATTTGGTCTTATAATTATTACTCCGTTAGCAGTATCGAGCATGCTGCCGGACCTAAGCATAGATTGGAATTTAAGCATATATTCACGCCATAGCTTTTGCATTGACTCCTCGTTGTCAATCAAAGTGTCGGAGTATGATGTCGCAATTATACGCTCAGCTCCTTCTGGCATCCTGTTTAAGATCAGCTTCAGACCGGTTTCATAGGGCGGAGGTGTGCAGCCGCGAGCCACCACCATAATATCTCCGGTTTTTGCGTTTGCCGGATCGGCATCCTCATCATTGGCGAGACATAATGCAGATATGAATATTATTGTAATGACAAAAAGCGCCTTGTTTCTCATTTTACCTCCAATAAATTAGATTGATTTCTTTTCTATATATTCTACAGCTATGCCACCGAATTATTCCCCGATGTCTATGCGATGATGGTGTATACAATCTATTAACGAATTAGACGCAGATTTGTAAAATAAAATGTATGGAAAAAATGCAAAAAATGATATTGAAAAGCTATCTCAAAACCGCTTCAAGTCGTCTTTTTTGAAGGTCCATTCGGGGGTTTTGAGGGTGTCGCCGAAATCGAGAGGGTACCATGGATTAAGGTCGTCATCATTGGGATTCTTTACGATATGAATATCCTGCGCGGGAGTGTAACCCTGCGCCAGCAGAAATAAACTTTTGCCGCTATCTTTATCTACAGCCATATCAACAACGATCATAGCATGCCCCGGAAAACCCGGCTTGATGAAGACATCGCCTATACGCATTTTGGTAATGTCCTCGACCGGCTGAAGTTCGTTGGCAAGCGAGTATGTCCCGGCATACATGTAAACCGAATCGAGATATAGCTGAAATCCCTCGTAAGATGAATCCACCTCGGCATTTTTTACCCAGTTGACACGCACGCGGTCGACTTTGGGACGATGGCCCTGAATCCAGCTTCGATATTTGGCCTCATGCCCTGAGGTGAAATTGAAATGGATCATATCATACTTTCTAAGTGAGTAAAAATACTCCGCCCGCATCCGGATAATAGCATCCGCGCACTGCTGTAAATCCCTTTCACTGCGGTCGATATCTACAACTGCATAATGGTGATTCTGGCTGTTCTTCTCCTTGCCGTTGTAAAGATATACTTTCGAGCCGTCCTCCTTCAGCGGCAGATGCTGGAGCCAGTGGGCGAATGTGCCGGGCATAGGATTAACCCGCTTGTAACCGTCGGGAACATCGATCCGGGTAACGATAGTATTGGAGCTGTCATAATCATCCAACCACAGATAAGGGCTATCCTGTGCCGCGCCGGATGAGTATGCTAATATGCTGAATAATAATATCGAGAGAATAATGTTTTTCAAAGCCGATATCCTGATTTGTGGATGGCCAATGCTATATGATTTATATGTTATACAACGGTCGACTGTTCCGGTTGTTAAAATTTAAATGAAATCATCAGTCCCGGTATATTGTCGGCTCCCAACGCCGCGGGCTGAAGGTTCAAACGCCTTTCACGGTTCAGACGGAAGATTTCGTTCGACACCGCCCAGCCGTAAACCACCGCAAAATAAACATCCGAGGGCCAATGCGATTCCGAAGTAAGCCTTTGCACACAGACTGTACCAACAGCCGTATAAGCTGCAATCGTGAACGGCAGGAAATCTATATGCCGTGAAAGTATGGTCGCCACCTGCGAAACATTGGCGGCATGCCCCGATGGAAATGAGGAACCGCCGTTAAGCTCAAAATACCGCGGTCCCAGTTCCTCGTTTGGACGACGGCGTCCCAGAAGACGGTTTGCGGCTACTTTTATCAGTCCGGCCACATAATATGATTCAAGAATCTCGGCCGGTATCTGCACCAGCT
>WJIM01000380.1 GCA_014730285.1 Candidatus Zixiibacteriota bacterium | reverse complement strand
TCATATCTAACCTCTGCCTATTATCTTTAAATTATCAACCTTGAAGGTGGGAGCGCCGATCATACCCTCTATCGGCTCCCAATTTAAGTCATTTCCTACCGCTGAGATATTTTTCAGAAAATCGAACAGGTTTCCCGAAATTGCAATATTATCAACCGGATAGGCCGGTTCGCCGGCCTCGATTACAATTCCTTTGGCCGGTACCGAAAAATCGGCAGTAGCATGATTAATACCCGCATGAAGTCCGGAAAGCTCTGTTATTAAAATACCATTTCCAATATCGCCAATTACATCTTTTACATCCGTTTTCGAGGGTTGTATAAAGAAATTTGTTGGATAAATCAATGGCTTGCTGTGATAACCGCCCCTTGACGCATTACCGGTCGATTTGGTCTTTCCCTTTTTGGCTGTATATGTATCATAGAGATAATTTTTCAAAAGGCCTTTCTCGATCACCATAGTTCTTGTGGTCGCAATTCCTTCTCCGTCATAGGGCCTTGTCCCGAGGCCGCCTGCAAGAGTGCCGTCATCGATTAAAGTCAGAACATCGGACGCCACCATTTTGCCGATCTTTCCCCTGAAGGGCGATTTGCCCTTTTGCACCGAATCGGCCTCGATCATCCCGAATAAAGATTGTACGATCGGAATGCCTGCCTCCGGTGGAAAAATCGCCTGCATATTTCCGCCCCTCAAATCCTTAGAGCCCAGCATACGGACAGCATAATCTGCCGCTGTATGCCCGATTTCCGCGGCATCGAAGTCATGATAATGGCCGTAGGCCTTAACAAAACGGCCACTCTGCACCGCCTCCCCGTAATTGGCAAAACAATAAGCGAATCCGTAGCAGGTTGTTCCTGACGAGGCGATATCAATCCCCGTGGAGCTTAAAATACGATAAGTCTCCGAGACATCACCGTATAAAACCCACACAAAACCCTTAACTCTGGAGTCAGCGCCAAGTCCTGATTTCTCGATTTCGATGGCGGTATTTATCTTCTCGGAAAGGGGGATCCTCGCCAGTTCAGGATCATAGATCTCCTGCACATCATTTTTCTGATCTCCAAGCCATTCGGGAAGAGCGTTGAACGGATCCGGCGTGTGCATAGCCGTGGCTCTTACCAATTGACGGATATTTTCGGTGGCGCGCAAAGGCTCATCAAGACGATTGGAGGAGTAAAATCCGATTTTGGAATCCAGAAGCACACGGATTCCGTAACCCTGATCCGAATTGACATTAACCGATTCCGGCTTGCCGCCCGAGATAGTAATCTCAGTCCCGGATCTTTCCGACAAAAAAGCCTCGGCTTTTTCCGCACCGCAGTTCAGTGCGGTATCTATCAAATTTTGTGCAAAGCTTTCGTCGATCATTATTCCGAACCTTCGAATGACTGTCCTGCGCCGCCCACGACCAGTTTTTTGACCCGCAGAGTGGGCATACCAACTCCTATAGGCACCTCCTGCCCCTTGCCGCACCTGCCCGAGGATGGATCCATTACCAGGTCGCTTCCAACCATATCGATATCCTTCAATGTCTCGATACCTATTCCGGTGATCGTCGCGCCCTTGACCGGATAGGTGAGCTTGCCGTCTTCAATCATATATCCGAGTATTATACTGGTAATGAATCTGCCGGTGACCACATCAACCTGTCCACCAAAGCCGACATCGGCGGCATACAATCCTCGCTTTGTGCTTTTGATGATCTCCTCCGGATCGTCGGAACCGGCTTCAATATAGGTGTTTCTCATTCTTGGTACGGGCGGATATCTATAAGACTGCCGCCTTCCCGATCCGGTGGGATTGGTATTCATCTGGCGCGCGGTCATACGTGAGTGCAGGTAACTCCTGAGAATACCGTTTTCGATTAAGGTTGTTTCCTGGCTTTCTATGCCCTCGTCGTCGAAGGAAAAGCTGCCCGGAAATCCGGAGATTATACCTGAATCCTTTATAGTGATTTTATTCGAACAGACTTCTTTATCTATCAAACCCGCAAAGGAACTTCCCTTTTGAACCAGATCCCCCTCCATGCCATGCCCACAGGATTCGTGGAAGAGCACGCCATTGCCCCCCGGCGCAAACACCACCGGCATTTCCCCCGAAGGGCAGTCCCTGGCCTCGAGCATCAGAACCGCCTGCTCGCAGGCCTCATTGACCAGATTCTGCGGGCTGTTTTCACCCTCGAAGGCTTCCCAGCCGCGATAGAAGGATTTGCCCGCCCTCCCCAACTGGCGCTCATCGCCCTTATCTCCGGCATAGACATAGATGAAAAACTCTATCAGCGCCAGATTTTTGTGCAAAATCTCCTGCTCTTCGCTTGAGGCAAATTGAATCTCGCGGTTGAAGTCGGAGTAATGAATCGAAACCTGCTTGATTTTATCGGAAAAATCCCAGGCCGATTGTTCGGCTTCCTTCAGCATCCCGACTTTTTCGGTCAATGAAATCGTCCGGGGATCCTTGATTGGTTTATACACTTCGGGATTATTGCCAGCCTTTAATATAACCGAGGATTCGCTTCCGGAAAGCCTGAGACCGGAGGAGAGTTGACGAGTGGTTTCGATAATTCTATTGGGATTAAAGTTTTCGCAAACCATGTAATAGTCGGCATTATCCTTGACCGCACGAATACCCACGCCCGCCTGTTCATGTGCCGAGGTGGAAATTTTGCGGTCATCCGAAAGCGAACTATAGAAGCGTCCCTTTTCCGCAAATATATCCGCATATTCAGCCCCTGCCGAAAGCAGAATATTCAGGCATTTATTAAGCGTTTGCTCGTCAATCAAAGATACTTATCCTCCATGATCTGAAAAGTATATATTAAAACAAAATATTATGCAAGGGTTCAATAAAAATGTGTGTGTTAGTCTGATTTTATTTGGCCGATCACTTCTCGAATCATGGCGGTTTTGCGGAATTCTCGCAGCTCGTCTATATCCAGAAGCAGGCTTTGTATGCGTGGATTCTGCTCAGATTCAGGAGCTATCTGCCAGATAATTCCCCAGGGCCCCGCCACCAGCGAGCGGCCGTTCTGAGCCTTGCCGAAAATCGTCCCCAAGCCGCAGGTTTTGACCACGTAGGCGCGGGATATTTCGGCCCCTCTGATAAAAATATCGTGATCACGCCGGGCTTTGGCCTGTAATGTATCGTTTGCCAGAAGAGGGGAGACCGTCGGAATGAATATGACATCCGCATTCATCTTGCGCATCTTGCGGAAGGCTTCCTCATGCAGAACATCAGCGCAGATTAAAATTCCCACCCGGAGTCCGTCCACCTCGAAAACAATATGGCGCTTCCCGGGAGTTATACCGCGCTGCCGCTCTTTTTCTGTTGGATAGCGCTTTCGGTAACTGGCAATCTTCTGCCCCTTTTGAAAAACGAAACATGTGTTATACATCGATGAATTGGACTTTTCCATAATCGTGCCCCCGATTAATGTTGTATCGAGCTCATCCGACCAGCGTGAAAGCAGCTTCAGGTTGTGATCGTAACGGGAGGCATACTCGGAGTAATCCCGGGAGCCGGGCGGAATCAGGAAATACTCGGGAAGACATACGAAGTCCGGCTTGCGTTTGAAAATATGAATTTTTTCTGCAAGGCTGATTTCGCCCCCAACCTGCAGTTGGCAGAGAATAACATTTATCAACATAGTAGTACGGAGACCCTCTCTTTTAGTCTATTATACTGACGTTTGAGTACCGAGTTTGTTTCAACAGTTTAATTGGAGAAATGTTTGGATTCGGTATGAATTATAAATCAGCTTCCTCGGTGAGGACAGTTTCGCCTTTGGGAGATATCACGCCGATTCTCAGCCTGGACGGCTCCGGAGCGGCCTCCTCCATAGATTCGATTGCAATCTCGGGCATTGGAATCTGCCAGCCGCGAGAGCTCTTTATGTATGCCTCCAGTTCCAGAGTCTCCTGGACCGCAACTGCGATTTCCAGCGCACCGGGTGTAATCTTATTCCCGCTCCATATTTCGGAGTTAGCATATTCTTTCCATTCATCCAGGCCCGAGAAATACAGCTCGGTCCTGAACGTCCATAATTTGGGATGTCCCTTTATCTCCTGGCCTTCGAGCTGTTGGGCTTCTTTATAGTTCTCCGTGTCGAGAGTGAATTTGCCGGGCTGATTACCGGTGTTGGTCAGATGCAAAGTTACCAGTTTTGATTCTTCAATCGGATTTCCGGAGCGGCCGATTTTCTCCGTGACCGACAGCTTGGTTATCACCATATTAGCCGATCCCAGGCTGGTAACCCATTTGTATATAAAGAACGCCAGCACTGCAAGCAGGATCAAAAGGAGTGTATTGGTCAGGCAGCCTGACATGCGGGAACGAGATTTTGGCATATTATTGCTTTTGGAAACCGTTTAAAGCATCGCCAGCAGAAGCGAATTCTCTTTGGTCTCCTCGCTGTCAGAGCGGGAGGCCATGACAAGGGGAAGTATCCCGCCCACGACCACGATTCCGGTGGGCGCCCCTACGAATCTGCTGAATGCTTTGTACATACCATAAGCGGTTTCGATGTTGGGAGCAACTAAAACATTGGCATTTCCGCCAACTTCACCTTTTACCCCTTTGCTCTTTGCAGCGGATTGGATTACCGCGCAGTCCATGGAAAGAGGTCCGTCTACAAGGCAGCCTCTGATCTGTCCGCGGTCGTTCATCTTGGCAATTGCTGCCGCTTCAAGCGTATGCGGCATTACCGGATAGACCGCCTCGACCGCGGCTAAAAGCGCAACTTTGGGCATATCGTCTTCCAGATGATTGGCAAAGCTGACCGCATTACCGACCACTGCGATTTTTTGAGTCAGGCTGGGTGCGGGAATGACTACCGGATCGGATACGGTCAGCATGCGATCTATATCTTTCACATAATGGCAGGATACTGCCGAGACCACGGATTTCCTTACCCTGAATCCGACATCCTTTACAAACAAGGCCTTAAGCGAGTCCTTGATTCCAACTGTTCCTCGCACGAGGATATCAATGGCTCTGTCGGCAATGGCGGTTTTTATGTGCCCGATAGCATCTTCGATCGAGGATGTATTTTTTATGTTGAAATTATTTATGTCGACTTCCGCATCATCCGCGGCTTTCGAGATTTTGCTTTCATCACCCAGAAGAGTGACAGCAGCCAGACCTTCAGAATGATATTTATTCAAAACCTTCAGCCATCCGG
>WJIM01000379.1 GCA_014730285.1 Candidatus Zixiibacteriota bacterium | reverse complement strand
TGAACTATATTTCTCAAAGGCATGATATTCTCCTTTCAAAACCAAATCGTTCTGCGGAAAATATCGGAATTCGGAGAGAATATATCTTTGATCTAAATCAAGAATTTAGATTTTTTCACCTTCGGCAATATCTATCAGGCGATCGTTGTCGAGAATCGCTATCCTTTTACCGTTCACCTTAATAATATTTTTATCGCTCAATTTCCTGAATCCGCGCGAGAGAGTCTCGCTTTGCGTTCCCAGCTTTTTGGCCAGCTCGGACTTGGTCATATCAAGCGTAATTGTATCATCTTTAGCTTTCATCCGGAGCTTCAGCAGATATCCGGCAATTCGTGACGGCACCTCTTTTAGCGCCAGATTTTCCACCGTTTCGGTAAACTCCCGCAGAAACCCCGCCATGGAGGCGATGATTTTGAGTGATATCTGCGGCGACTTCTCGATTAATCTGATAAAATCGGTTTTGGGAAAGAAGGCCACTACCGATTCCTGCACCGCCGAGCAATTGGCCGGGTAATGCCTGCCCTCGAAGATTGCTACCTCGGCAAATATCTGTCCGGGGTTTATCTGATGCAATGTCTGTTCCTTACCCTCGGGCGAAGATTTATAGATCCTTACTCGTCCCTTCAGAAGAAGATAGAAGCCGCGCGCCTCGTCCCCCTCAAAAAACAAAATTTCCCCTTTGTTCAAACGCTTTAATTGCGATATGGCTGAAAGTCCTGCGAGTTCGTCTTCGGTCAAGCCCTTGCAAAGACGGCTCTGTCTTAAATATTCAAGCCTCTCCATAGATGACATAAATATATGCGCATGCTCATAATTCCAAGACAAAAATTCGGCTTTATATTCCAGACTATATACGGGATAAAATGCATCGCTATTGCCATTTGTAAATTCCCAAAAACCTCTTGAATATATGATGTTATAGACGTATTATATTTATAAGATTGTGAAATATTGCACATATTTTAGCGGAAAGGTAAGATATGCAAAACCGGATAGGGAAATCATTATCAAAAATGAAGACCGCATCGCTTGGAGCGAAACTTATCGCTTTAACAACATTTGCGGCTTTCATTTTATTCGGCTTGGCGGTGGCCCAGGAATTTCCAACTGGAGCTGATGCTGAGGGTACGAAATCGTATGATGATTTCGACACCCCCGCCTACTGCGGCAGTTCCTGCCATACCGATTTTTATCAGCAATGGAAGCAGGCTATGATGTCCCAGGCATATACGCACCACTGGGACGAGATCGAATATTTCAAACTGGCGGTACCTCATGCACAGCGAGATGAGAAAGTTGCCGAGGTTGAGGCGGGATGTAACGGCTGCCATGCACCGATTGCATTTCTTGACGGTGATGTTCCACCGCCCCATCCGGAAGAGGGCTCTCGTGCCAATGAATCGGTTTCATGCGACCTGTGTCATACGGTAACCGGCTTTGTCGGTGATACACCCTATAATTTCAACTGGGTCTCCGAGCCGGGAGAGGTAAAGTACGGCCCCCGAACCAAAGATGAAGCGACACAGTCGCCCAATCATGAAATGGCCAAATCGGATTTTCTGAATACTGCCGAATTCTGCGGTACCTGCCATAACGAAAAGAGCCCGTTTGGTATCTGGGTCAAGTCCACGCATCTGGAGCTAAAAGAAGGCCCCTACTATGAAGAGGGCTATGTCTGCCAGACCTGCCACATGACCCAGGGTACGCTTAAGACAGCCTCTATGGGAAACACCTATGAGGACGCCTGGATGCATCTCTTCCACGGCGCTCATGATCCGGGAAAAATAGCGGGCACAGTCGAACTGAGAATAAATCCGGATTTAAATGAAGTTGTACCGGGTGAGCCGGTGCAGTTTACCTTAATACTTTTCAATCAAAAAACCGGTCACAAATTTCCATCCGGTTCCGTGGAGGACAGAATTGTCTGGGTGCATGTCGAGGCTGAAGATGCCGACGGTAATGTCTATCATCTGCCGGTTGATAAAAAAGGCTTCGAGGGCGAGGAATATACGATCGCCTCGGATGAGCTGGCCTACCAGGACATGGGCATTGCCCTTGATGATCCCGATTTCGAGGGCGTAAGGCGTGAGGATGTGCCGATCGGCGACAGGATTTTCCGCATGCCCTATTTCGATCCTCAGGGACGGATGACTATCCAGCAATGGAATACCGCCTCGCTGGGCGTGGACTACCGTATGGGGCCGCGTGAAACCAAAGTCGAGACATATACATTCGAGGTGCCGTTCGAAGCCGCCCCGGGTGAGATGACAGTTACGGCCACTATGAATTACCGCAAGCTGGTAAAACCGGTTGCGGAATTTCTGGAAGTGCCGGAAGAGGAATCTGAAATCATACTTGTAAATAAGCATTCAACAGAAGTGGAAGTATTACCTTAAAGGAGGGTTAATGCGTAAGAAAATATCACTCGGGATGGTTGCTATCTGGCTGATATCCAGCATGGCGATCTTTTTCCTGCAGGAAACCGAAACCTCGAAGGCTATTCCTGCCTTTGCCAGAAAATACCGGATGTCCTGTACGACCTGTCATGCGCCTTTTCCCAAACTGAAACCTTACGGCGATGATTTTGCCGGTAACGGTTTTGTGCTGACTGATCAGGAAGCCCCTCGATACTTTGTCGAAACCGGTGACGAAAAGCTGGATTTGATCCGGGATTTCCCGATTGCGGTGAGGATGGAAGGCTTCGTAAAATACGAAAGTGAAACCGATAAGGATGTGGATTTATCCACTCCTTATAATGTTAAGCTGTTGTCCGGAGGATCACTCACCGACAACTTTGCCTATTATTTCTATTTCTATATGTACGAGCGCGGCGAGGTTGCCGGTATCGAGGATGCCTATGTTATGTGGAACAACGTTTTTAGCAGCGAGCTGGATATTTACTTCGGTCAGTTCCAGATCTCCGATCCGCTTTTCAAACGCGAGCTTCGCCTGACATACGAAGATTACGAGGTGTATAAATTCAGCACCGGAGAATCGGATATCCGGCTTACTTATGACCGCGGTTTTATGGTTACCTACGGTTTCGAAACCGGTACCGATATTATCGCCGAGGTTATCAACGGCAACGGCCTTGAGGAGGCGGACGAGGATCATGTCTTCGATAATGACAAATACAAGGTCTTTGTGGGAAGGATCACTCAGGATATAGGCGAGTATTTTCGTTTGGGTGGTTTCGGATTATGGGGCAGAGAAGGTATGAATGGTGAGACCAACGATTCATACTATATCGGGCCTGATGCCAGCTTTGCCTACGGCCCTGTTGAGCTGAACCTGCAATATCTTGAGCGGCGCGACTCGAATCCGCTTTTTGCAACAGACGAACCGGATGAGGATATCGAGAGCCGGGGCGCTATGATCGAGGGAGTTTATCTTCCCGACGGCGAGTTCTCGGAATGGTATGCAGTGGGTATGTTCAACTGGATTGAATCCGATTACACCGACCTGAATTACCGTACAATAACCGGACATCTGGGGCATGTCTTCCGCTCTAACATTAGATTCTTCGTGGAGTACACTTACGATATCGAAAATGAGGAAAACCGTGCAGTGGCCGGTTTTGTAGTCGGTATTTAATTTAAACTGACAAATCCCTATAAGTAGTGCCGCCGGGAACCCATTCTCGGCGGTTTTTTTAAGCAATTCCCAAGGCAATGAGCAGGTCAAATCCCTTCGGGATTTGACACCTGAATCTTAAAAGCAAAATCTGGAGTGAAATCTAAGACCCGGCCTCTGACTGTCCGCGCAAGAAACTGGGGCATGCAGATATATATACATTTTTTCTCATCATTACAAAAAAGGGTGGTGCGCTCAAATTTATTTGGGCGTGCTTCTGTATTAAGCAGTGTTCTTCAAATTGAAAAAAGGCATGATCACAGGGATCATGCCCTACAAAATAATAGATTTTATATTTCAAATAGAATCGATCTACGATTCATCCTCCGAATTATTCTCCTTCGACTTCTTCGAGGCTATGGAATAATAAACTACCAGAGCGAAACCCGCAAAGAGCGCAACCATACCTAATGCCAAAACCTCCTCATCCCCTCTCCCGGAATATATTCCCACATCGGTTAACTTATTATATCCCAAAAGGGCAATGCCTGCGCCTAAAAGTATCAGACCCCATTTAAGCGAGGACATAAAACCGTTTTGATGCTTGGCAAGAAATTTTATATTCTCATTAATCTGGCCCTTTTCAATCAGCGCTTTCTTGGTCTTATAATCCAGTGATATTTTGATTATCATGAAAACCAACCAAAATGCACCCAGAGGAACAATTATTGCCACAAAATCTTCCATTCCTGTCTCCTTTGCTTTTTTATTTCTTCTACTCGATCTGACAGGGCATCCAGGAATTTGTTGCAGAAAAAATCGATCTTGGCTTTGCAACATTATATTGTTTTATCTGTCGGTTTTAATTAGGAATATGATATGCACGAAAACAGAACCCTTGTGGAACGGATTAAGGCTGGCGATAACTATGCCTTTGAACGACTTATACAGAAATACCAGAAGCTGGTCAGCCATATTGTTTTCAGGATGATCCCAAATCAGGCAGATCGAGAGGATTTGTGTCAGGATGTTTTCTTTAAGGTATACAAGAATTTACAGAATTTCCGGTTCGACTCCAAGATCTCGACCTGGATCGGCCGGATCGCCTATAATGGCTGTCTCAACTATCTGGAAAAGAAGAGAGTACCGCTTTATGACGACCTCACCGATGACACAAAGGATTTCGAGCAGAATATTTCAGCCGATCCGGGACCGGATATCCTGGCCGAAAACAAGGATCTCGGGGATATCCTCCGAAAGGAGATAGATAAATTGCCGGTAAAATATCGTACCATAATAACGCTTTACCATCTGGACGAGATGAGTTATACCGAGATTGCCGATGTTATGGGTTTGCCGGAGGGCACTGTTAAAAGTTACCTGTTTCGTGCACGCAAGGCATTGAAGGATTCGATTGAATCCGGATACAGGGACGAGGAATTATGGCGATAGAACATTTAACAGATCAACAGATTCAGGATTATCTTGACGGTAATCTTACTGAAGATGCTCATAAAATCGAAGAACATATCGAAAGCTGCAAAGCCTGTCAGGCCGAACTGGCTCGTTATAAATCACTCTCGACCGCGCTTGCCGAGGATATCGGATTCGAGCTCTCGCCCAATTTCGCTTCCGAGGTAGTGGCCTCGATTCAGGAGAAGGGTGCAGAGCGATTCTTCTTCCGGCTTTCGCATATTATCCTCTGGGCTACCGGAGTTCTGGCAGGTTTCGCTCTCTTGATTCGATTTACCGATATCGAAAGTGCTTTCTACGGTTTCGCCGCCCTGGGTGAGTCGGGTGAAAGCTTTGTAAATGTTATAGCGACTTCATTTCAAAAACTTATCGAAAGCACCGGGCTTGATGTTGGATTTGTTGGGATGGTTGGGGTTGTGCTCCTGGGAATTTATCTGATAGACCGTCTGATTATAAGGGCCAGACGAAATGTTACATCAACCGGATTGGTTTAGACTTTTTCTTTGATCTTATCGAATTCGCTTTTCAAGGCAAATGACTTAGATTCTATCGCTCGCTGTGTTGCGAGGATGCCATCAAGATGATCGTATTCGTGCTGCAATAGCTCTGCCAGATCACCGCCCAGAACCAGATCCTGTTCGTTCCAGTCCGGATCGCGATAAATAATCTTGCCTTTGGCATGACGCCTGACATTAACCATCAAATCCGGGAAGCTCATGCAGTTGTCCCAGACCTCCATCATCTCCTCGCTCATATCCACCAGGCGCGGATTTATGATCGGTATCGAGGTGCCTATATGCATATAGATCACGCGCTTGAATACGCCGATCTGCGGGGCGGCAATCGCCCGTCCGAAATTGTATCTTTCGCGGAAATCCATTATGGTGTCGTGCATGTCATCGATTACGCGCTTGATCTCGTCAAGCTCGTCTTTCTTAACCTCTTCTGATTTCTGATACAACTTTTGATTGCCAAGCTGAAGTATCTCTCGTACGGCCATCTCTAATCCTCTGCAAAATCTAGAATTTCGGGCTTAGCGATTCTGAGGTAATCCGCGGTTTCCAGTATAAACGAATTCGATAATGACCCGGCGTTGAATGCTATCCTCTCATTTTCAGTGATCGATTTGTCGGCATAAAGATCGAGATCGATAATCGGCCTTCCAAAGGGCGGAACGGCACCCGGCACAAGGCCGGTCAGTTCTTTTAGCTCATCTTCGCTGGCAAAACGTGTCTTTTTTACCTCGAAATGATTCTTGATCTTTTTAGAGTCGATTTTTTTTGAGGCGCTCAGCACGAACAGCTTGAACTCATCATCGATTTTCATAACCAGCGCTTTTCCACCCACCGACAAATCCTCCCCGCGCACATTGGCGGACTGCTCGGAGGTAAAGGTGGGCTGATGATTTATCTCGCGAAACTCGATCTTATTTTCCTTCAGAAAATTTTTCAGCTTTTTAAATACTTCCATCTGTTTTCATTCTTTCGTTAATCTTTCTATCATCTGTCTCCTGTCCGGAAACTTCTCTATTATTTCATACTTATCTGCATGCTCGTAATCGTCAAAATCGAATCCGGGAGCCATAGTAGTCCCCATTAATGCATACCTTCCGCCCTCATTCAAAAACGATCCCTGCCAGACGTTTTTGGGCACAATCGCCTGAAGCTTCTGGCCTGCAATAATATCATTTCCCAATGTTAGGATTTTGCTATGACCGTCAGGATAAAGCAAAAGCATGCTGACAGGATCTCCAAGATAAAAATGAAAAATCTCGTCTGTCTTTAGACGATGCAATGCTGAAAATGTTTCGCGAGTTAACATATAGTAGATGCATGTGGAGTAAGCTCTGCCCGAGGAATAACGTTCGGGAAGATTTGCTTTCTCAATTATCTCTTCCGATCTAAAGCTTTCTGCAAAAAAACCGCCCTCGTTCGGATGCGGCTTCAGCCCCAGCTTTTTAATTATATCTTCAGCCTCTAACATCTATTACTCCATATTCATTTTAATCAGCTTCTGCCACTCATGCTTCTCCAGGAAGCTGCCTTCGATATTTGATTCCATTTCATGAAACATCTTGTTCGGAACCGCAAATGTCAGCGCATCCTTTCCAAGCTGGCGGGTGCTGTAATTACGAGCGGAGATATCTACAAGTCCGATCACCGCTCGAGGATTTTCCTTATCTATTTCGTTATAAGCCATAATACCGATCGACTGGCATCCCGCCGCAAATGGCGCATAGACATTATCGAAGCTCTCTCTATCATAATTCGCTAAAACAGTCAGGGCCGACAATTGATCCGGATTAACCGTAAATACTATCACCTTGGGCTCATCTTTTTTCTCATCCACATCCTTCAAGGGCTTGAACATCACATATTTCGCGGGCACATCGATTATAGGCAGTTTATCCACGAATTTCTTAACAAGTTCAGGCGATTTCACATACCCCTCGCCATACATAAAACTATCATACGATTCGGCTCTTAGATATTCTTTTGCCTCTTCACCAACTTTCTGACCCTTTTCATCCGCAACATTGCCCGAGGATAAAAAGCGGTAAAAACAGTCGATTCCGCCGGTGAAGCTGTGGTATTGATTGCCGAAACCAAGCCCGGTACCTCCGCCGAAACATCCAAAGGTCTCGCGGTCGAATACTGCTTTCTTGCCCCTTGCAGCCTGCGAGAAAAGCATCATCACACATCCCCATTTACCCTTCCGGAACTGCATCGCATCTTCCGGCTTATCGTCGGTGAAAACAATAGCTACCGGATTTAGTTTGAGCTTTAATTTATCAACGAGTTTGCATTCCATAGATGTTTATCCTTCGAATTATGTTCATCGAAATTTCAGACAGTATCTATTATACACATATCTCGCTATCTTTTCCAGAAGGCGGGGATAAAAAGCACAAGGGCGGTGAACAATTCAAGACGTCCGATAATCATCAAAAGCGCCAGTATGATCTTTCCCGCTCCCGGAATAAAGGCAAAATTTTGGGTAGCGCCCACATCACCAAAACCCGGACCGATATTGGCAAAGCATGCAATCGAGGCGGTAAAGGATGTTACTATATGGTCCTCGCCTGAAGGGATTATCAAGGTCATTGCCGCCGAACCTATTAAAAAGAGAAACATGTAAACCGAAAAGAATATCAGCACTTCCTTGACCACGGTCTCATCTATAGGCCGCTTACCAATTTTGACGACTCTCACCGCATGCGGCTGGAATGAATTATAGATATTATTAAGTCCGGCCTTTACCACAATCATCACACGCGAAACCTTCATACCACCGCCCGTCGATCCGGCCGAGCCGCCGATAAACATCAGCACAACCATTATAATTTTCGAGAATGAGGGATATAGATTCGAATCCTCCGTTCCAAAGCCGGTGGTAGTTATCATTGAGACAGCCTGAAATGCAGGTTTGAATATTTTGTCAACAACTCCATCATGAAGATGAAGTGTGTCAATTATAATAAATAATGATGCTATCCCGATGATTGCCAGATAAACCTTTAATTCAGCGTTGGAGACAGCCTCTCCGATTCTTTTGCGCAAAATCAGATAATATATCGAGAAGTTTATCCCGGCCAATATCATAAAGACAATTATTATTATTTCAATCACCGGATCATTGTAATATGCTATCGATTCATTTCGGGGCGAAAAACCGCCTGTCGCCAGGCAGGTAAGGGCGTGGCAGACCGAATCGTGAAGATTCATACCCGCCAGAAGAAGCGCAATCGCAGCCCCAGCGGTTATTCCCGCATAGATAGCCCAGAGCACGCTGGCGGTATGTTTCAGTTTTGGCTTGAGCCCCTCGGTAATCGGACCGGGCACCTCGGACTTGAACATATGTTTGGCGCCGATTCCGAGCTGGGGCAAAATCGCTATAAACAAAACGATAATTCCCATACCGCCCAGCCATTGAGTAAGAGCGCGCCAGTATAAAAGACCCTTGGAGCAGACATTAAGATCGGTAATCACTGTCGATCCGGTGGTGGTAAAGCCGGAGGCCGATTCGAAGAAAGCGTCAATCGGATTAACCAGTACACCCTCGAGCATAAACGGTATCGCGCCCAGCGCAGACACCGAAATCCATCCCAGTGTCACGATCGCCACCGCCTCGCGGGCATGGAAGGTCATGTCGGCATTTTTACCAAGCATCCGCAGCACAAATCCGGCAATAAAACAGATTGCGCTCGAAACCGCCATAGAGATAACTGTCTCGGTTCCATCAGCGAAGAACGCCCACAAAAGAGATGTGGCCATAAAAAGAGAGGCTCCGATCAGAAGCGAACCCAGGAGATATGATACGGCACGATAATTCATAACAGATTATATTGAAAACAGCTTTTCGACTTTGGAGCGAACCTGGGGTGTGACGATCAGAATTACGGTCATACCAGCTTCGATTGTATCCTCACCGGTAGGGATAGCAACGCCGTTATTTCCGGCCAGTGCTCCTACAATAGCGCCCTTGGGGAATTTTATATCCTTTAACTTTTTGCCAACCGCCTTGGATTTCTCCGGCGCAATCAGCTCCAGAATCTCGGCCATGCCGCCCTCCAGGATGGAAACCCCCAGAACCTCGCCCCTGCGCACATATTTCAAAATCTGATTAGCCGCTACCAGACGCGGTGAAACGGTGGCATCGATACCGACCTGCTCGTAAAGATCCTGATAGGCCGGTCGGTGAACCAGAACTATCGCTTTTTGAGCTCCCAGTTTTTTTGCGATCAGGCCGGAAAGAAGGTTTATCTCCTCTCCGTGAGAAACGACCGAGACCAGAGCATCGCATTTTTCGATTCCGACTTCCTTGAGAAGGTTGATGTTGGTGCCATCACCGTTCACTACCAGCACATCATCAAGCTCCTCGGAAAGTTTGCGGCAGATATTTTTATCACGCTCGATCAGGGTGATATCGATATTATCCTTTTGCAGCGACCGCGCTATGGAGAAGCCGATATTGCCCCCTCCAACTATCACGACCTTCTTGGCTGCGCCGCGTTTCTTCTTGCCGAAGTATTCCTCGGCTTTCGGTATAGCTTCGACATTACCGATCACGAACACCTCGTCATTCAAAAGAAGCTCATCATCGCCGCGCGGAATTATAAGCATCTCGTCACGCTTGATAGCGGCAATCAGCGTTCCGCTTGGCATATGCAAATCCTGCAAACGGCGCCCTACAACCTTCAGTTGCTCATCAAGCGGCAACTGAATTAACTCGATCCGGTTTTCGGCATAATTCTCGACCATTACCGCGCCAATCGAACGCACCTGCTTCTGGAATTCGATAGCGGCCAGCACATGCGGCGAGATCACCATCTCGATACCGAGGATATTATGATAGAAGCCGGTCTCTCCCTCGATATAATCCTGTGAGCTAACCCGTGCGATGACCTTCTCTGCGCCCAGCTCTTTGGCGGTATGAGCGCACAGGAGATTGACCTCCTCATCATCGGTCACGGCAATCAAAAGGTCGGCCTTGCCCGCCTCCGCTTTGCGAAGAGTGGCCAGCGATCCGCCCGGCCCCATCAGGGCCAGCACATCCATAACCTCCTCCGCCTCTGCCAATGCTGTGGCGGAGTTGTCTATGATCGTAACATCATGTTTTTCTCTGGAAAGGTACTGGGCGATATTTTTTCCAACCTCGCCCATGCCGACAACAACAATATTCATATCAAAAATCTCGCTTAAATTCGCCTGAAATTATGTCTCAGGCCGATATATGTCAATCAATAAATATTATGACTCCTGCTCAACTTCATCCGTTTGAATCAGCTCGTCTATAATCCTGTAACGTTTCAGAAACTGCGCAATTATCGAGGCCACATACTCATGACCCGCCTCATTGTAGTGGATATAATCCTCCAGACGAGGATCGAAAAAACCGGGCTGGTTTTTGAAATAAGTCGCCAGGGGCACCACCCAGAAACGTTCTTCATCTCGAAGCTCGCGAATCACATCATTATACTCTTCATGTATCTGAAAAAGATTCTCGAGCTGGCTTTCGGCCTGCGGACCGAAATAAATCCGTGTGTCCGGCTTGGGCGATGTCATGAATATCGGGATTATACCGTTATCCCTAGCTATCCTCTCGATTTGGGACAGATTATAGCCATAATCCTCCTGAGATACCCTGTACTGCGGATTGCGGATATTAAACGATTCCAGACCCTTTTCCTCGGTTAGCTCAAGCAGTAAATATTTCATCAGCTTGTATGTTTCCAGATATGCCAGCGTATTCTGAAGCCAGACCACGAAAGGTGAGAGTATTTCCTGCTCCTTGTCGGTGATACCCCTGCCCGCACCCCAGATATCATTCCATCCAAACGACAGCGTGATAAGGTCCGGCTCGAAGTCGAGCACTTTTTCCTTGAGCAGGACTAATCCCTGATGCGAGGTATAGCCCGGCACTCCCAGGTTCAGCACCTGAAAATCCTGCCCGGGATATCCGGCCTCAAGTTCGGCTTCCAGGAGCTCCGGGTAGGTCTTGCCCTTAGGAATCTCCCATCCGA
>WJIM01000378.1 GCA_014730285.1 Candidatus Zixiibacteriota bacterium | reverse complement strand
TTATAACTGCCTTGTGATCGGTTCCGGAATAGCCGGCCTTTCATTTGCCTTACGCATGGCCGAGCACGGTAAGGTTGCGATTGTAACCAAGAAGAAGGAGACCGAGAGCAATACCAACTACGCCCAGGGCGGAATAGCCTCAGTGATCGACAGCGCCGATTCTTTCGAAAAACATATCGAGGATACCATCAAAGCCGGGGCCGGGCTTTGCGATGAGAATGTGGTCAGGATGGTGGTCGAATCCGGGCCGGATGCTATCAAAAGCCTGATAGATCTGGGAGTCCGTTTCAGTTACGAATCCAACCGCAACAAAAAGATGGAGAAGCTCGATCTGGGCAAGGAGGGCGGCCATTCGGAAAAGCGCGTGGTCCATGCCGCCGATTACACCGGCCGCGAGATCGAGAACCGTCTGGTCAGGGCGGTTAAGGAAAACGAGAATATCACCATTCTCGACAATCATATAGCTATCGATTTAATCTACAAAAATCTAAATGGCCGACGGCAATGTTTTGGGGCCTGGATTTTTGATGTGCGCGGGATTCGGGTATACAAGCTGATGGCCTCGATAACATTGATCGCCACGGGCGGTATCGGACAGGTTTATCTGCATACTACCAATCCCAAAATTGCCACCGGCGATGGTGTGGCTATGGCCTATCGTGCCGGAGCCACTATCGTCAACCTGGAATTCATGCAATTCCATCCCACAGCGTTATTCCATCCCGAGGGCGAGGGCTTTTTGATCTCAGAGGCCGTACGCGGCGAGGGCGGAAGACTCAGGCTTAAGAGCGGTAAGCGCTTCATGAAAAATTATGATAACCGTATGGAGTTGGCCACGCGTGATGTTGTGGCGCGCGCAATCGACCGTGAAATAAAGCTCTCCGGCGATCCGTGTGTATTTCTGGATTTGACGCACCTGAAAGAGAGCTTCATTCGGCAGCGTTTTCCGAATATCTACGGCAGGCTGAAAAATATCGGAATAGATATCGCGGTAGACTGGATACCTGTTGTCCCGGCCGCACATTACATGTGCGGAGGAATCGACACCGATACCGAGGGTCGCAGCAGTATCGATAATCTCTATGTCGTGGGAGAGGCAGCCCATACCGGTATGCACGGTGGAAACCGTCTGGCCTCGAATTCACTGTTGGAGGCTGTGGTATTTGCCGAAATTGCAGCCGAATCCGCTGCCCAAAAAATGGTTGCCAGGAAAGCCAAAAATAAAATGATCTCGGAATTCGACCGTGTAATGGCCGGTAAAATTCATGTATCCGAGGAAGAGCGGATTCTTATCGCGCATCTGATGCTCGATATCAAGCAGGTTATGTCGAATTATGTCGGCGTAGTACGCTCCAACAAGCGTCTTAGCTGGGCAAGAAGAAGGCTCGAGATTATCGAAAACGATATTTCCGATCTCTGGCAGGATTTTCCTTTATCATACGATCTGATTGAATTACGGAACCTGGCAACTGTGGCGGAGTTGATTATAGAATGTGCTCAAACGCGCAGGGAGTCGCGGGGTCTTCATTATAATATCGATTATCCCGATTTGGATGATGATAACTGGAAAAAAGATACAATAATTATTAAAAGCTAAAAGAGAGATGATAGAAGAGATACTTATACTGGACTTCGGTTCACAATACACGCAGCTTATTGCACGCAAGGTCAGGGAACTGAATGTTTACTGTGAAATTGTACCGTATAATTTCCCGATTGAGGAGGCGCGCAGTAAAAAACTGAAGGGCTTAATTCTCTCCGGCGGCCCTGCCTCGGTGCTGGCCGAGGATGCCTATTTTTGCGATCCCGAGTATTTGAAAATGGGCCTGCCGATTCTGGGGATATGCTACGGTTTACAGGTGATCGGCAAGGAGCTGGGGGGCGACCTCCAGCGCTCCCGTTCACGGGAATACGGTCCGGCCATGTTAACGCCTACGGAAAAATCTCTTTTATTCGAAGGTATCGAGGAGCCCTCGCGGGTCTGGATGAGTCATGGCGATCATCTGGACGGGCTTCCTCACGGATTTATCAATATCGGCAAAACCTCTCAGGTGGAGCATTCGGCTATAGCCAATCAGGATAAGAAGATATACGGCCTGCAATTTCATCCCGAAGTCTATCATACCCAGAACGGCAAACAGATACTTTCGAATTTTCTGTTTAATATCTGCAATGCTTCAGGCGACTGGACAATGGAATCGTTTATTGAGGAATCCGTGGCGCGAATCAGGGAGACCGCCGGGAACAGCCGTGTTTTATGTGCTGTTTCAGGTGGGGTTGACTCATCGGTCTGCGCGCTCCTTCTTTCAAGGGCGATCGGCAGGAATCTGGCTGCTGTATTCGTCAATAACGGCCTTCTGCGCAAGGATGAGGATACCGCGGTTATCAGGGAGTTGGCTGATTTGAATGTCGATATACGGGCGGTTGATGCCTCGGAGACCTTTCTGTCACGTCTACAAGGTGTAATCGACCCGGAGGAGAAAAGAAAGATTATCGGACGGACTTTCATAGAGGTTTTTGACCAGAAGGCCAAAGAGCTGGGCGAAATCGACTTTTTGGCCCAGGGTACTTTGTATCCCGATGTAATTGAATCGGTATCATTCAAAGGCCCCTCGGCTACAATCAAGTCGCATCATAATGTCGGCGGTTTGCCGGAGAAGATGGATTTGAAGCTAATCGAGCCGTTGCGTGAGCTTTTCAAGGATGAGGTCAGAGCCCTGGGAGAGAAACTGGGCTTGAATCGCGATCTACTTATGCGTCATCCCTTTCCCGGCCCCGGTTTGGCGGTACGAATTCTTGGCGAAATCACCCCGGAGCGTCTGAAATTGGTTCGTGAGGCCGATTATATCTTCATCCAGAGCCTTCGCGATTACAACTATTACGACAAGGTCTGGCAGGCCTTCTGTGTGCTCCTTCCCGTTCAGGCCGTAGGAGTTATGGGGGATGAACGGACTTACGAAAATGTCCTTGCTTTGAGAGCGGTTAGCTCGACAGATGGCATGACTGCCGACTGGTCACGTCTGCCCGACGATCTCCTGGAACATGTTTCATCTACGATCGTCAATAAGATCAAGGGAATTAACCGGGTGGTTTACGATATCTCATCAAAACCGCCGGCAACAATCGAGTGGGAATAGGTCGAAATTGATTGACTTAAAACAAATATTTAATATTATCCTAAGCTAAGATATGGATAGAGGCGATTTAAAAGAGCTTTTGCAGCCGGTTGAGGCCGACCTTGAGAAGTTCGATGTTCTTACGGATGAATTCCTGAAGGCGGAGTCGGACCTTATCTCAAGCGTTGTCAAGCACTTACTGCGCAAAAAAGGCAAGCGCATAAGGCCCGCGATAGCATTTCTAATCTCAAGAACCGCAGGTCTGGAGCATGCCCAGATGGTCGAGGCTGCGCTGGCAATCGAGCTGATTCATACCGCCACTCTGCTGCATGATGATGTTGTAGATGAGTCGGATACCCGCCGCGGTCAGGAGACTGTCAACTATAAGTGGAATAATCTGGTCTCGGTTTTGATGGGTGATTACTTTTTCGCCAAGGCGTTCCGTCTGCTGGTGGAAACACAATCCTCCGAGCTGGTTCGCAGAGTTTCCTATGCCACCGAAAAGGTTTCCTTCGGCGAACTGCGCCAGATCGAGGAAACCTTCAACTGGGAACTCAATGAGGACGAATATTACAATATCATTCGCGATAAAACCGCCGCGCTGTTCTCGGTATCTTCTGCATCGTGTGCGGTGCTTGTGAAGGAAGAAACAAAGAGAATCAATCAATTCGGGATGTTCGGCGAGAGACTGGGCAAGGCTTTCCAGATTGCCGACGATATCCTCGATTTCGTCGGCGACAGTTCCAAAACCGGCAAGGGCATAGGGCTCGACCTGCTTCAGGGCAAGGTGACATTGCCCTTAATATACTCGCTTCGTGAAGGGGCCAGGGATGAATCGGAAAAAATCATTGGAACCCTCAATAACGGGCTTAATGAAGAGAGCTTAAATACGATTCTGGATTTCATTCACAATAACGGCGGAATCGAATATGCGCGTGAGAGAGCGGCTTATTTCGGAAAGGATGCCCTTGAATTCATCTGCGAATTTCCCAAATCCCGCTATCGTGAATCGCTCGAAAATCTTATACAATTTACTATCAATCGTGACAATTAGCCGCAAACTATCCACCGGATTATCAGTACAATAAATTAATGTTTGGTCTGGACAAAATATCGTTTGCCTTCAATAACTCATGGCTCCTGCCCGCCATAGCAGGCCTTATAATTTACCTCGGGCTGGCAGTGCTATTGTACCGCAAGACCAATCCGCCCTTTTCCCGCAAGGTCCGGATTCCGCTTGGTATTATGCGTTATCTGGCTTTGTTGTTCGTCATCTTCTGTCTGGCAGAGCCGGTACTATCGGTTGATGTCAAAAAGAAGGACGAACCTGTGGTGGTCTTCCTGGCGGATAATAGCACCAGCGTTAAGACGGTAGAAAACTTCGAGGAAAAATCGGATTTTTTAAAGGATTTCATCAACGGGGATTTCACCAATTTGCTTCCTCAGGAAAGCAAGGCGGAATTTTATACTTTTTCCGATACCCTCGAGCCTTCAAATGATCTCGATTTCGAGGGCAGGCAGACCTCGCTGGGTGATGCTATCCATTACATCACGGAGAATTTCAAGGACAAAAATCTGGCCGGTATAATTGTGGCCTCTGACGGCCTGTCGAATTTCGGCTCAGACCCGATTGCCGCTGGGCGCAGGGCGGGTGTGCCGGTTTATTCTGTCGACATGGGTCCTCAGAGAATCAGCCGGGACATACGCATAGTCGATATCGATCATGAGCCGGTTGCATACGCCGACAAACCATTTAAATTGAATGTCGAACTTGAGGGCCGCGGATTCGAGAAATCCAGCCTTCCCATAAC
>WJIM01000053.1 GCA_014730285.1 Candidatus Zixiibacteriota bacterium | reverse complement strand
TAATAAAATCCTCGAAACTAAAAGCTCCGAGTATATCTAAATGCCCCTCAAGTATCAAGCTAAATTTTAGTTAAAATTTAGCGTATCCCCTGAAAACAGTGGTTTTGAACGACTAATCGGCATATATGTTCCCCGGATTTATGAAAAAAATGGATAAAAAAGGATTAAATTTGCGGGAAATATTAGATTTTGAGTGCAGCGCACAAAGACGGCATCTAGCAAAAACCCGCCCGAAACGAATCGGGCGGGTTGATGTTGATGCGAGGGCGTTTTTATTTATACCACTTCCCATAGCCGGGCATCTTGCCGCATTGCGGCTCGGGACCGGTGCCCATCTGACATGGAGTCGGGCTTCCCAAAAATACATAATTGATGATTACCACCGCATCGCTGATATTAACCGAGCCGTCGCAGTTAGTGTCACCATGTATGCAATGGCACGGGGCTGAACCTCCGATAAAGATATAATTAATTAACAAAACCGCATCGGATACATTAATAGTGCAGTCGCAGTTGACATCCCCCGAGATCGTGGGTGTGAAAACATAAGTCTCCACATAGTCGTAACTGGTTTTCTCTGCATTGTACCAGATATAAGTCTGCAGGGAGGCATAATCCAACGGTTCCATAGATGAGGGTGTGCACATGCTGAAAACCAGGGAATCCGAACTGTAAATCGGGAAGCTCGGTTTATATTCATAATACATCGGCCAGTCGTCGTTAGGTCTCTTCATGACAGTATCTATAGCAAATACCGGTACACTATCAAGGGCGATTCTGAAGGTCGTGCACTGGTTGAAATCCATTATACAGGCGCTGTCGGGATCATAAAAACGAGTTGCCTCGATTACTCCGGCACAGCAATCGGTCAGGAATGAAGCCGTGAATGTACCGGGTCCGTCAATTGGGAGATTGTCTTCATACAGAATCGTATCCAGCTCTCCGGCCGCAAGAGTATCATTGTAGACACTGCTGCCAAATAGAATTGGATCGCCACCTGTACCCATGCTGTCCAGGAAGAAAGATACCAGACCTATATAGCAATCCTCAAGGTTATTGTTAGAAAGGGCCAATTCCAGGGTAACGTACTGCCCTTCAACGATATTGAACCTGGGTATTATATCGAGAACGGCCTCGAATCTGTCGCAGGCATCCATGGCGCATGAATCGCCCAGATGAGCCGTCCAGATATTTTGATCCTCGAAATCATGTTCGCCATTTCCATTATAATCGTTGCAATCGCTGTATCCGAAGTCCCCGTTATATGAGACTATCAAATCACCATTAACATCCAGCATCCTGACCGGGACCTCAGCTATCTCAGAACGTCCGCGCATGACCTTAGCCACACAGTCGAGATCGCATTTACCGCCGTCCAGATAGAATGAGATTATTCCCTCATCATCGGAAGGCGCCTCAGGATAAATCGTGTTGTTCGGATTAGCGCCGGGACATCTGATCAATTCGTCGCAGTTATAAAGCTCGACATGTATAGTGGAGTCACCGACAATCGGATCGCCATAACCGTCGCACATATACACTCTGAAGGGCACATGTCCTCCCGGTGAGATCAGGAAGACCGGATCGGTGGTAATGCTGTCGGGGGGGATATCGCTTGTTACAGTAATGGTCGCCCGGGTGTAATAAGGAACAATGCTCTCGCCGTTGTCATCTGAAAGAATGAAATCGCCCGCAGGCGGGAAAAATCCGGAATCGATATGAATCTCCTGCGCTGGCGCTCCTGCCTCCAGGGTGAACCAAAGAGTGGATAGCAGGCTGTCGGCAGGCGAAAGGAAATACATCCCGGGATGGGGGCTCAGATATCCGATCACGGCAAGATTATTCTCGGGATGGACATTATTTTTAACACCCATAACGTCAAGCAATGATCCTTGTGTGCTGATGGAATCGATGGTAATATCATCGGAATCATAATAAAATCCGAGACTTAATCCGACTAATGTTTCGTCAAAGAATATATTCACGGGAACACTGAATTGTATCGATTCTCCGGGATCAGATACGACCTCTACATTCATAACATCAACCGTATCTCTCAGACCTGGATCATTTGGCCCGGGTCCGGGTCCCTGACTGAACTCACAGCAATCGCCGTCAAGACCATCCCATGATCCGGGCGAGCAGTCATAAGGGGCGTTTCCGCCAATGAAGACATAGTTGATTAACCAAACCGCGTCGGATACGTTAACCGCGCCGTCACTATTGGCGTCACCGCAGGCCAGGACAGGCTGGGGCTGTGCGCCGCTAATGAAGACATAGTTAATGATCCAGACTGCGTCGGATACATTAACCGCATTATCATCGTTAGCATCGCCGCATTCACCCTGACAGGGCGGTTCTAATGATTCGCAGAGCTCATAGTTCTCGATAAAGGCAAAGCCTTTGTCGATCAGTTCCTGCAAACCGATCTCACCGTCCAGGCTGACTGCCTTAACCTTACAGAATTGCAGAGAGTCGTCAGGAGCAAGTGAACCCTCCCAGAATCTGAAGACCGAGTTCAAATCAGTGTTCGAATCCGAGAAGATAATATAGCTGCCGTCAAGATTGGTCATTGTATCATAGATATCCAGAATATGATAGCCATTGTATGGATGAATCCAGTCCTGGCATGCCAATACAGCCCCGCCGAAGCTGGCATCATGGCCGTCATACGAAGCCAGACCGGCATAGATACTCGACTGAGCACCGGCGCCATACTGGAAGATCATTTGGCGTGCAGGATCGAATCCGCCCGCATCGAAGTTGGAGTCTTTTTCCACATCCCAGTCGATGCCCTCACCAATCACAGCTTCTGTCAGGGTCGTGGCAGACTCGTTCCACAGGGTAATCCTTTCGATTATAATCGCAGTATCCTGGTTAAGAGGCACGAAGTACTCAGTCTTACCGTGAAGCACCGAGTCGGGCGTACAGAAGTATCCTTCGGTCTGATAATAGCCGGTGCCGGCCACAGGATCGGTGTTGTCGGTAACTGTCACGCCGCTCAAGGCTCGCATTCGGGCATTACGGCGCTGGTATTCTGGCATGCTGGCGGGAAGCAGATCGCCCATAGCATCATCAGAATAATCGGTAAAGCAGTATATATCCGAACCACTCTTCCAGCCTACTATCAAAGCCTCTTTGTAAAGTGGGTGCAGGCTGGAATCATCGCCGCAGGCATAGTATGACATGTTACCGGTAAATGGTCTCTGATCTTCGCTGCCCGCTCCGGGAGTGTTCCAGACATCAACAAACCAGCATCCACCGACTATATTAGCGTATTCAGGCAGATAGTATTCGCAGGCCACAACCAGATTGACCGTAATGTCGAAGTCATCGATTGAGGCATCATCGATATCAACCGTTATTGTGCCTGAATAGTTGCCATGTCCCAGTGAGGCAGAGCTGGCAGTCCACTCGATAACCGCAGGCGAGGCACAGCCGGGAGCTCCTGTCCAGAAGGGACTACTGGAATAGCGCGGCCCGGCGCCGGCATTGATCGGTCCGGATGCTCCGAGAGTAACGCTCAGCCAGCCGGCATTGGATGAAGTTGTGTAATTCAATCCCACATTCCCGCTGTTATGTAGCTCAACTTCCGTCGTAAAGCTGGCCGGTGTGGTACAACCTGAGGTGTTGCCGTTGGGAGCCAGGCCGATCTCCGGATAAGTGGGATCGGACGGTATCACTGTCAGGCTGGCATTGCTGCCGACATCAGCCATGGTGAAGCAGGGCCAGGTCATGAACATGACAGGATTGTCCGTTGCCAAACCCTCCCCGCGATCATACCACATCCCAGGATCCTTATCTTCCAGATACAAAAGCATAAGGCTGTCTGTGGAATACATCGACATAGTAGGCCAGACCTCATGGAAACAGTCACCCGGCAGACAGCTATCAACCGTTGTCTGGGACAGATTGATACCGTCGGTCCAGGTCTTACCCATATCTCCGGCAGCCATGTCGGATCCGACGACCATGATATCAGCAGACTGATAGACGACATTTGTATCAGGATTCCCCGCGCCAACTTCATATGATGTATCCCCTGCAGCATTCGCCCCAAAACGCATGAAGGAGATATAAAGCTTATCATCGCACCATGATATATTGGGCTTGGTGGCAACATTGTTATATTTGCCCAGCTCTCCGATGAAGTAGGCCGGATGAGTGGCGTCGTATGCAAGCGAGATACAGTCATTGCCCGTGTCATAATGCCACATTTTGGATGAATAAAGCGTTTTGCAGTAATCTTCCGGATCTCTGTCGGCAGAGACCCAGACAATATGCAGATTGCCATTGGGATCGACCATGGCCGAAAGGTCGTATACGGCCGGATCGGTCTCGCCGTCCTCGAATCCGGAGATATAATCGGTAACATAATTAATCGGTCCCCAGGTTGCGCCATCATCGGTCGACTTTTGATATACAATCTCGGAGCTTATTTCATATTTTACCGTTTCATACTTTGTTGAACCGGGGCAGGGGTGAATGTTGCCGGTCTGATAGTACATCGGCTTGAGATAGCAGTAGTAAACATCGCTTGAATTGCGATCTGAACGGACGATTTGCGACAAAAGGTAGGCCGAATCCATAAAAACCGGGCCTTCCCACGGATTGGAACCGACTTTACGATAATAGATAAGGGACCTTGTTTCGATGTATTGCTCCTGAAGGTAGCTGCATTTGTGTTTTGCAGCCGCTATGTGTATAATGGGCGTGCCGTCAAAAGCGGTATCCACATCAAGATGCGGCCAGAGATAAGGAGTCTGCTCAGCATCCGTATCTCCGCAGTAACCTGTTTGAATGGCAAGGGTGTTTGGCGGACCGGGGAGGCTGTCATTGACAAAATTATACATATCGCTCGGACACGCACCTGCGGTTCCCGCCCATGAATAATCGGGACCGCTTTCATCGAGAGAATGAAAGCAATGGACGCCATATCCATTATTCGGGAAGGCATCAAGATTAGGATAGTAACTGGGTTCAATTCCGGTTATCGCCAGACCACCTACAGTGAAATCCCAGGTCCCGCCCGACCAGTCGAAAATGCCTTGTTTAATATAGCGCAGTGTGTTGGAACCAATCGTCAAATAATCAGGGAAGTTCATATAGACATAATCGCAGCCTGCGTTATAATACCCCACATAGACAATTTGGCGTCCCGTGGCGGTGTTATGCCACATATCACGCTTTGTGACCACATCGCCATAAAGCTGTCTTGTGGGCGCAAAGGTCAGGGCGCCGCGGCTGCCCAGGTACGGTATCGATGATACAGCCGCCATGCCGCTTTCAGTATCGGCAGCCGAATTTTGAGCTTTGAATTCATGGTATTTTGACGGTCCCTCAGCATCTGCTTTGTGCGGGACAATCAACATAAATCCAATTATAAAAACTGCAATAAGAGTGGGCGTGAAGGTTTTATTCATAGCAAACCTCCCTCCTTTTGTTTTGTGGCCGGGAATCCTCCCGAGATGCGGCGCATGCGGTGCTGTGATCCTCCCTAAGGCCGTTCACGGATGTTAGTGATTTTGATTGTTTTCTCTCTTTTGGGAAAAGCAATCACTTTAAGTTTCTGCGAAGTCTTCTCTGGCGAGAGGGGCGAATTACCTAAATATAGATTTTACTATCTATTTGTCAATTAATATTTGCAAATTACCAAAACAAAAATAAATTATTCAAAACAACCGGAATAAGGAGGATAGGTTTTGCTTCATAATTTCATTAAAACTGTCTTGTTTTTGTTCGGGATTTTGATGCCAATAATTGCGGCCACAATTGCCATTGGGCAAGAAGGCTCAGATTATCTTGATTCATTGCCCACAAATTTAGAATTAAAAGAGGAGTCGCCGCAGGAATACCGGCTAACCACTATCTGGCATAACCGGGATTTACACGGCAATGCCGATGCAAAATTCGTAATTACAGGCAAATATGCAAGAGGGCTCGATGGCGATAGTGTGCAATGGAATGATGTCAGTATCGAGGTTTTCAGCGATCCATCGGAGCCGGAATCAGATACGGCGCATTATGAATTTATGGAAGGCTTCAGGTATAAATCTCCCGAAGATATTGCCCGCTTCGATTTCTTTCAGGACTTT
>WJIM01000052.1 GCA_014730285.1 Candidatus Zixiibacteriota bacterium | reverse complement strand
GATTACCACACCTGGCCAGGGGAGTGACGATTTCTTTGGGAGTGGTAGCGGTGGAAACGATACCTTTTAAGTATAAGGAGGGTAATAATGTTTCTTAATCTATTCAAATTTTTTCATATCAGGCTGCCTTTTCCAGTGTGGATCCTGACAGTAGTATTAATTCTCCTCTGGTGGCTTATTACCCGAGGGCTTGCCAACCTGGTGATTCGTGCCCGAATTCGTACGGGAAAGGTGATAGAATCGGCCCAAATGGTGATTTTTTTGGTAGGGGCAATTTTGATCTTCAATATCACTCTGGTGCCGATTGTCTTGATCGCGTTTCACGGAATGGCGTTTTATGCGCTGTGGATTTGCGGTTTATCAGCCATTCTGTATTTTGTCAGAGTGAAGAAGGAGCAAGGGATGTTTGAAGAAGTTAAGCATTTTCCTTCATATCGAGAAGGAAATGGCCATGATCCGTTTGATTGAGAGGGGATGTAATTTTTCTAGTAGTAGAGAGAGATATCTGTCGTTAATGGTAATAAGTATCGCAGACATGAGGAGGAACGAGTATGAATTTGAATTTAAAAAAAATTCAGCCGGCAGTGGTGATCGGACTTGGGGGAACAGGAGTCAAAACGATCACGTTTTTGAAAAAGATTTTGCAGGAGCAGGCGGAGGATTCGGCGCAGTTTGTGCGATTTTTGGCGATTGATATTGATGAGTTAAAGGGGGAGGTGGCTTCTGCCAGTTTGTTTGGGAATCCTATTCGGCTCGATCCTGAAAAGAATGAATTCTTTCGGATCGCGGACCAGACCCGAGGGAGTGAGGCCCGAAACATTCCTTCTGTGTCGAGTTGGTTTCCAGAAGAAGGCTATAAATATCTTCCTCTCACAGAAGGCGCTCGCCAGGCGAAACCGATTGGGCGGCTTGGATTTTTTCTGTCGCATGATGAACTGACCAGGCGAGTGTATCGGCTAGCAGATAAACTCGTGACTCCCCAGGTCTTAGAAACGTTTCCGAGCATCAAAGCTGGAGAATTGAATGTTTATGTGGTTTCTTCTATTTGTGGAGGAACCGGAGCCGGTCTTTTTCTGGATATCGCCTATGAACTCCGCTATCTGCAGCAACAAACCCAATTGCCGGAAAAATCAAGGATTAAAGGACTCTTTGCTCTGGGTGATGTGTATGACGCTGTTAGTAAACGAGTTCTGGCTAATACGTATGCATCTTTGCGAGAGTTGAATTGGATTCAAAAAGAAGATGCGGCGTTTCATCCGGTCTATCCTGACGGGACGCGTGACGTGATCCGGGGACGGGCGTTTGATGCGGTGTATTTGTTCGGTGACAAGAATCGCAGTGATATTGAAATCAGTTCACCGGATGATTTTGCCCAACTGTGCGCAGAATTTATCTTTCTTGATTCCGGATCGGACGTGCAGGAGACTGGCGACCCCCTGTCGCAGATGATGCAGTCCAATCGGAATAATGCCGAAGTGTATACCATGAATTATGATGCTGACGGCACTCCGCGCAGCTATAGTGCACTCGGCTTATGCAAAATTCGTTTTCCCATTGACCGGGTCGCGGAACTTTGCGCGGCACGCATGAGCCAGGATATTATCCATTATCACATTATCGGCAGATTGGATCACAGTGAAATCCTGGAAGCCCGGCGGAAGGTCAAGGAATTTATCACGAATGAAGGACTGGGATGCTTTGATGACAGTTCTGATCTTCCGGATCGGCTGGTCGAAAAACTTCAGGAAGGCGGCGACCGTATTCCGTTAGATAATTGGGTTTCCAAGGGGTTAGCAACGGCCTATAATACGGATATGGAGAATATTAATAAGCTTGAGATCAGACGTCTGACTACCATCGTGGAACGATTGAACAGCGAATTAAAGCAATTCCAAAACGATATGCCGGATCGACTCATCGGAGAACTCCAGAATTTTCAAGGGGTACTGGATCGGGAAATTAAACAGATGTTCCAGGAGAATCTAGGAGTCAATTTTGTCGTTCGATTTCTGGAAGAGCTGCTGGAAAGTGCGAAAAAGTCCGAAGATTACGCCCAAACGCAAATGCGCAGCCTGCTGGAACATGAAAAACGTCTCTCTGATGAGATGAACAACCAGATGCGCGAGCTGGATGATCTCCTGGGAGAAAGCTTTTTCGGGTTTTTGAAAAAACAGGCGCGACTGGCGCAGCTCAAAGACACCTATAAAGCTATCCGCAACTATTTTATCCATCGGATTAATATCATGAAGATGCGGGCAGCGGCCAATTTCTATAATGGCGTGTATGATGCCAAGCAGCGATTAGTGGATGGCGGAGAAGGCGCGATTTCGCGTCTGTCTAATATGCGCCAAACCATTTATTTGATTCAGGCTTTTATCGAGAATATGGCGAAAACCTTTAAAACTGCTTACGAGGAGAAGAAGAAAATCGAAGGCTCACCCTTTGAGATCCTGATCTACGATAATGAACGGTTCTCAACCTTGACCACGATTTATGATGCGGTGTATAGTGATGCCCTGCGCGAAAGATTATTTGGGAATATTTTGCAGCAGATTGGCGGTAGTATCTGGAATTTACAGGACTATATGGATAATGAGGAACCGAAACTGCGAGATCTTTTCATGCAGACCTGTTCCCCGGTCTTTGAAGAGCATATTAATCAAAAGACGGTGGCGCAGCGGATTCTGGAGGCTAAGACCAATGTGCAAAATCCGATTGACTATACCGCTCGATTACAAAGTGCTTACGGGTTGTCCGATTATTTCTGCCACCTGGATGATGCCACGTCGCGCTTTGCGGATCTTCGCGATTCGGAACAGTCGGTGGTCTGTGTCGTGGGATTTGTTGACGAAGAGGATCATGCCTGGAATCAGGTCGAACGCACCCTGCGGGAGGCAATTGGGCGCGGTGGAAGGCAGATCCCGTTTACCCGGACTTCTGACAAACACAGCATTTTGTTGTATCGTGAATTCTGCGGATTTCCGGCGTATACATTGAAACGGATCAGCGCGTATCACGGGAGTTACGTGAATGAAGCCCGGCGCGAGAATACGCCGCCGCTTCAAATGCTAACCAAAGAACAACTGGATTTCATCAATATCCCGACGACTACCGTGTTGAGTAAATTTGAATTGATGGTCGTCGAAGCTCTGGCGCTTGGCGTCATCATTTCCGATGAAGAGTATTACTATATGGTACTGCCGAATGAGTTTAAACGCCGCCGGGAGGCTGAAGCCAAACAAGCGAGGGGAGAAAGCGCATCAGTCGAAGATCGGTTGGCTGGCAGTCATCGCCGTCTGGGATCAAAATTCACTGAGGTGATCAGCATGATGAAAGCGAATCTGCCGCCGGAAGCCCGCTTATCCAGCATCGAGGTCAAATGGATGGATCAGGTACAGCAGCAGATCGACCAGCGCAAAAAGCAATTGGAAGATCAGAAACAGCGGGATCTGCTCTGCGATCTGTATGAGGTCATGTATTTTGACGGCTACGCCGGGACAAAGGTGGAACAGATCAATCTGGAAAATGAAATCCGTCCGGCGATTGTGTTTATCCTGAAGCGAGATTTCGCCCTGAAAGAAGAGCATATCCGCCGCCCGCGGGACGAGGAGACCAAACAAGATCTGACTCACCAGCAGTTGCTGGATCGGCTGTATGTCGGCAGTGAAGGCAAACCACCGCTTATTTCGTAAAATACATTTTCCCGTCCTTGCGAAGTTTGCTCTCTTTGTAAGGACGGTTCTTTTTCTGGTGCATGATGATGACATTCGACGCTGATATCTTTGAAGAAGATGATTCCGTACTGGAAGATTATCGCAATCGGCTCAGGGAGAACTCCCGGCTCCGAGATGTGATCCCGGATAAATCCGGGACGTTTGAAGTAACTACGGAATTGCAGGAGGAGACCAGGGCCTGGACGTTCAGGAGTTACGTGACGTTGAACGGGAAATCCCTCGATGCAGTGTTGTTTCCTCCCCAACAGCACTCCTTCGGCAAAACAGACACCGATGACGAGGTACCGCTGGCGGTGGTGAATCAGGCGGCGCAGGCGCATCTCGAACAGAAGCAACAACTTCAGGAGTTGCTCAACCGACGCCGTAAAAAGCGGCAAGCACGCTTGAAGCGGTGGGCGCTAGGG
>WJIM01000051.1 GCA_014730285.1 Candidatus Zixiibacteriota bacterium | reverse complement strand
CAGGAATTGACCTACTTGTTGCTCAAGTGCAATTTGCAATGATCACAGATTTTAGATTACGGGAGGATTTGTTGTTTCTCGACTAATTCGCGGTAGAGCTCGCAGCTTCGCATGATCTCCTTGCTGGTGCCCTGATCGATGATTTTGCCATTTTGAAGGACAATAATCCTGTCGGCATGCTGGATAGTGGAAAGCCTGTGAGCGATCATGATCGCAGTTTTGTCCTGCAATATTCTCGAAAGCGAGTCCTGAATCAACCGCTCGGAGACAGAATCGAGGGCAGAGGTGGCCTCGTCCAGAATTAAAATAGAGGGATCGCGGATTATCGCGCGGGCAAGGCATATCCGCTGCTTTTCACCGCCAGACAAGGTTACGCCCCGTTCACCAACCTGGCTTTGATATTTCTCAGGCAAGGCTTCGATGAAGTCGTGAATATTGGCGTTTTGGGCAGCTTCAACGACATCTTTTTCATAAATGTCTGGAATGCCGTAGATAATATTTTCATAGATTGTTGAACGGAATAAGAGCGGCTCCTGATCGACAAGTACGATATTATCACGCAGAGATTTGAGCGACAGTTTTTTTAAATCGATGCCGTCGACGGTTATCTCGCCCGCAAGCGGATCGTAGAAGCGCATCAGCAGATTTATAATTGTGCTTTTGCCCGAGCCTGAGGGCCCGACTATGGCGACTTTTTCACCCGCCCTGATTTTCAGATTCAGATCATCGAAGCGGAAACCGCCGGTTTCATAGATGAAGGAGACATTCTTGAATTCAATTCTGCCCTTTGCCTTCTCGATTTCGACCGGTTTGGGCGCCTCCTCGACTGCGGGAGGAATATCGAGGTATTCGTAAACCCTGTTAACCGAAGCCATAGCCGACTGCACATCGATATTAATCCGTGCCAGGCCCTCGATAGGCGAGTATAGATATGTGAGCAGGATATAGAAGGCCATCAACTCACCGATCTGCATCGAGCCGCCCGCTATCAGATAGGTTCCCCAGGAGAGTATTATAATCGGCCCGAGCATGCTGACGAAGTTGATGATCTGGGTGGTTACCGAGGTTACCACGCTGTTTTTGATATAAAGCCCGGTGAGGCCTTTCATTACATGATCTACATTCTTTCTCTCGCGTTTTTCCTGACCGAAGGCCTTGATGGTTTTGATGGCGACGAATGTTTCCTGCAGGCGTGCCGAAAGATGCGCGATTTTTTCCTGAAGCATGCGGGCTATCTGATGCAGGCGCTTACCGAATCTGTGGGTCATGAGAACCGTAAACGGCACCGGAATCAGGGCCGCCAGTGTCAGGTACCAGTTGAGGTTTAGCAGATAAATGATAATTGCTATTAGCAGAAAGATGTTTGTGAAGAACATCAGAAGAGTTGTGGTCAGGAGTCCCTGAATTCGATTGATGTCGGAAAGCACGCGTGACATAATCTCGCCCACCTGGCTTCTCTGAAAGAATGTCAGCGAGAGCCGTTCGACATGAATGAAGAAATCGGAGCGCATGTTCATGATGATATTGGCGCCGATGTATGCCGCCAGATAATCGCGCAGCCATGCCAGCAGAAACTGGCCGACATAGATTGCAACCAGCACCAGTCCGAATATAATGACCGGACGGATTTCGACATTCTCACCAGCCTGAGCGGCGATAGACGGTATCAGGGTATCGATCATATACTGCAAAGCGGCCGGTACTGCGATTCCCAGCACCGCAATCGCAGCCATGACTGCAAATGTTATGATTTCAAGCAGCCAGTAAGGCTTGAGGTATGCCAGAAGTCTTCTAATTTTGCCTGTATCTTGGGTCATTTTTCCAGTCCGGGAAATATTTTGCTGCCGCGAATTTAAATGCCTGCGGGGCCAATGCAGCCTTCATGGCCTCATCTCTTTCGCTAAACATGACATGCCAGAGATTCGCTCTTTCTCCCGACAAATCGGCCGAAGGCTCGTTGGCAATACTGGCGCCGAATTGGTCCTCCTCTATTTTCCACCATTCTCCGCCCTTGAATTTACTACCAAAACGCTCTTTAAAAAAGTCCATATTCGAATAAAGTTCGCATCCCGGGAAATGCATATACTCAGCCGAGGCCCACATCAGGTAGCGGTCTTTTCGTGTAAGCTCATTGTCCAAGAATCTGAATGTCTCCTCCAGGCTCTTTTGAGTTTCGCCGGGGTGGTTGAAAATCAGGTTGGCGCGATGCAAGATGCCATGATCGGAGAGCATATTGCTGACCTGTCTGAATTTATCGAGGTATAATCCTGGATTTTTGCATTTTCGCATCAACAGAAGCATCTCAGGCGAGGCGCTTTCAAGTCCAAACTGAATTTCCATCTTCAGCTTCGATGTATTTTCGATATCCTCCTGATCGAGGTATTCATGACGGGTTTCCAGCACAATCCAGAAATCCGGTTTGGCATCAACCAGCCGTTTTATTAGCTCCTTACGCCATTTGGCGCTTTTACCGAAACAGGCATCGCAGATTGCGACTCCGATAGAGTTGAAACGTTCCGCCGCGATAAACATCTCCTCGACCGATTTTTCCGGCGAAAATGCACGCCAGCTTCTGTCCTTCAACGGTTCCATGCAAAAAGAGCAGTTAAACGGGCATCCGCGGGATAGATAAAGATAGATATTGGGCAAGCCCTCGGGGTAATGCTCCTGCATAAAGCTTTCCACAATATCCCAGTTGAAGCCGACAAACTGCTCATTTTTGAAGACATCGGATTTTACGATCTTAGTTTCCGAGGGGCGTCCCATTGTCGAAAGCCCATCTGCTATCCCCTTGAGGGCATTCTCGCCTTCGCCAATGATTATATAGTCGAAGAGATTCTCCGGCAGGAGAAAGTCCTCAGCGCAGGCTGTGGGATGATATCCGCCCACGACGATTAATCGGTCGGGATACATTTCACGGCAGATTCTGGCCACGCGCAGTGTGGCGGTATAAGACAGGCTGGCCCAGCATGACAGAGCCAGTATGTCAAATTTACGCCCGGCCAGATATTTTTTGACCTTGCGCTCGAACCTCCGGACCTGGGAGGGAGAATTGGGAGCGCCGATGGATATTTCAAAATCAGCGAACTCCACCGGAAAATATTGCGCCAGGTACGATGCCAGAAGAAGCTGTGAGGTTTTCAGTTCCAGTCTCGTACCCCAGCCGGCGGCGTATAATGCTGATGGATATGCCAGAAGAATTGACGGTGAACTGCTATTTCTCAACCGTCTCGACCTTTCCGCCCAACTGCTGGTGTACATGATCCAGAAGACTCTGAATCATCTCGTTATCCTCACACTCGATGCCATTCGCTTTCTCGATCTGATACATGCAGTAAGGATTATTCGCGCGCATATTGGTGGCGGAGAATGACGTTGTGGCGCATCCTCCACGGCAGAGAGGGAGGTACTTGCATTCCCTGCACCATCCGCCGGCATCGGAGCTCCTGAAAACACGGTTGTACATGAAGTTGTTGGGATCATCCCAGATTTCGGTGAAAGATGAATCCCTGATATTACCTTCATTGAAATATTCCGGCATCGAAAGACATCCGCGTACCTCGCCGTTGGAAGTAATCCCGGCTACACGCATTCCCGCGAAACATCCAAAATAGGGTTTGCCGCCCCAGAGCTGAGTACCTTTGCACCCGTAAAAGCCGATGTTTTCCCCGACGTCAATATCGATTTTGCCTTCTTCCTTGTATTCCAGAAGCTTATCGACCAGATAGGGGAAATTGTCAGTGGTAAGTACCATATCATCCTGATCTTTCATACGTCCTGTCGAGGTGGTCATCTGGATTCGCCATTGACGGCAGCCGACGTCCTGAAGGATTTGCTTGATCTCATCCATCTCGTTCAGATTCATATTCGAGACCTGTGTGATCGCGCAGAATCTGATTTTGCCGGTATCCGACATCATCTGCATGGCATTTTTGGCCCGCTTGAAGCTTTTGTCGCGCTGACGGATATAGTTGTGCGTCTTTTCGGTACCGTCAAAGCTCACGCCGATATTTGTGAAATCTATACCCAGAAAATCTTCGATTGTATTTTCATCAACAGCATAGCCGTTGGTTATCAGATATGCCTTGGAGCCGCCGTCGATAATCCTTTGGGCAAGCTGCGGCCAGTCCTTACGGAGTAGTGGTTCTCCGCCCGATAGTGTGATCTCCTGTGCGCCCAGACCGCAGAGTTCATCGGCCAATGCCAGCGCTTCCTCGGTTGTTAGCTCGTCGGATCTTTTATGTCCGGCGGCGGTCCCGCAATGCAAACAGCGCATATTGCAGGCAAATGTTATTTCCCAAACCACAGCGTGGGGATAATATTTTCTTTCCTTTACTTCTTCGCTCATGTCGTCTCCTTTGCGGCTTTTTGGGCCTGACTCTGCCGCGAACGCGCAATTATATCGAGCATAGGTCCAAGGTTATGTTTCCAGGTTTCACAGGCTTCACCGCTTTTCAGATCGAAGTCGGCGCGGCGTGCCGGACAGCCTCCCATACAGATGGGCAGTACACTGCAATCCCGGCATTTCTCGTCATCAAATGCGTCGAATTTGAAAAGGCGTGTGAAGTTGGGATGGCTGTAATTTATATCCTCTTTGATATTGCCCATAGCTTTGGGAATATCGCCGACATAATTATAACATTTATATATAAAGCCCTCCGGATCGAGAAGATGGGAGCTTATTATCTGGCTGAAGCAGACGGTAGCCATGGGCTGGGGTAGATGTGTAATCGAAAAGTCGTTATCCAGAAGCAGGCGGTAGAAATCGGTTTCGACAGTGGAGAAATCCTCGGCGCCGTAACAGCTTTCGGAAATATTGGAGCAGGCCGAGGTGGCCGCCTCGATCCGTCCAAAATAGAGCCCCGCCCTGTTTTTCAGGCCGGCTTCCGAGAGCTCATCCAGAAGCTTTTGTATTGTCTCGACCGTAAAGCTCTTATCGATATTGACCCTGATATTCACCTGCATCTTCTCGGAGGCATAGAGGGCATTTTTCAAAATCGTATCGAAGCTTTCCCTGCCGTTCTTAAGAGGCCTTTTGCGATTATGAATTTCCGAGGGGCCATCAAGCGTAATCTGGACATTTCCGATCTTGAAATCCTCTGCGAGACGATCGCAGTTTTCCTCTGTCAAAAGGTAGCCGTTGGTAATCATAGTGGCGTTGAAATTGAAGTTGAATTCCTGCGCCAGGTCCAGCATAGATTCGGTCAAATCCTCGATTATGTCAATTGCCAGAAGCGGCTCGCCGCCGTACCAGTTGATATCGAGGCTGCGCAGGGCGGGAGCGCGTGTTTCGATATAATCCAGAACCGCTTCCACGATTTCAGGCTGCATCCGGCCCTTCTTATTGCCCTCATAGCAATAGCCGCAATCCATATTGCAGGCCAGAGTGGGGGCGATAGAAAGGCCCAGAGAAGTCTGGTCGAAGCGTGCCAGGTGATGCTGGAATTTCAGTTCTTCGACTTCATCATAATAATCGTAATGTATGAATCTGCCATATTCGAGCTGCTTTACCAGGTGTGCTTCTTCCGGATTGAACTCGGCCTTGTTTCCGTTTTGGATTTTGTCGAAGACACTCCGGCAGGTTTGGTAGTTTTGCTCGTCCATCAATCCCAGCGCTCCGCTTCGTGCATTATAGGCGATATAATGCTTGTCCCCCCAGGGTTTGATGTGATTGAATTTTGAAATCTTGTACATGTCAGAATCCCGAATGGTTACTTAATTATTTGCATAATCTTAATTTTTAATGTGCCGCAGCCGGAGCTACTTTGGATTTTTCCGTCTGCCAGATATTCAGTTCGGCAAGACGGAATCCACTTCAAGGAACCATAAAAATTGAAAAGAGTAATTGAAGCAGCTTTCGCGATAAAACCATCTTCAAGAGAATTCCATCCGTTGGCAGAGTATCTTAATATCGGAAAGACGCTTCATTTCCGTTTGCAATAAAGTATTAAAACTCTATCGGTCCCGGGGGAACACCGTACATCGGATAAACGATACTCTTGCACAGTGTCGAGCATTTTAACGGGCACCAGCCCGCAGTGATATCCATAGGATCGATAAGATAGTTCATGCTTCCTCCTCTCACTTTCCCATGATAGGTTGGCTCGTTATCCGTAACTGCGGCACATTAATTCGGACTCGATATCAATTAAGATATTGAGTCAGGATATGCCTCATGCTTATCTAAATAGGCACTCCGTACATCGGATAATTGATGCTTTTGCAGAGAGTTGTGCACTTAAGCGGGCACCATCCCTGAGTAATATCCATGGGATCGATTATGAAATCCATTCACACCTCCTCTCAACGGATTGGATCCCTTAATGTTACTGCCACACGTTTTGCCGCTCTTCGCCGCAAAACACTTTTTTGTCAACAGACTTTTGTTTGCTGACGACCAATCAAGCAGTTCTAAGGCATGGTGTACAGATCCGATGCAGAGTGCGCTTAATGCCTTTTTCTAAATCATCCCGTAATCAAAATGAGGTACACATAATTTAGTCACAGCCTGAACAAAGTCAAGCGCTTTTTGGATGATACCCGAATCGGGATATATTTATTCTGCTGCACATACACTTGGGAGCAATTTTAATATCCGAACAGGGTCGGGTATTCCGAAACGGGCATCTCATGTATAGCGGTGCTGTCGTTTTCTCTCATTGCCGCAAGCTCAGATTCGAATTCGCCTCTTTTTCTCAGCCTGAATTTTGTCCAGTTATGCGGATGGATCATGACGTGATGGCAAATCCTGATCTCATATTCCGAGTTCAGCAATGTCCAGTGCGAGACAATGATAATCTGGGGATATGTGTCGTAGCAATACCATTCCTGCCTGGAGAGGCCGCTTAGTTCCGGATGATTGTCCGAGAGCCATTGATCGAAATCTTCCAGAAGTTTCAATGGATATTCCGGTTCATACTGAATCCAATCCATTATTTCAACGTCGAGAAAAACCGTACATGAGGTATCGGCATTGACCGCTCGCAGTTCTATTTGATAGGTTTTGAATTCACATCTACTGTCGGGGTTTATCGTGATTTCCGCCACATTGGAATCAGAATTTAGGCATTTTCTATCCAGACAGGCGTGCAGATAAGACTTAGCTGACAAATCCAGCGCAACGTTCCCCTCGAAATTATTTTCGGGCAAAAGCCGGATTATAAAATGTCCTGCGCCGCCCGCGGAGCTGCGGATGTAGCTATATTGGGCTTCTAATTCGAAGTCTCCCCTGCCCAAATCATTTGGATCGAATCCCTTATCTGAGGAACAGGAAAGTATCAGAAGAATCGCAACAAGCAGAATAAAAATAAAATGCTTTTTGTACATTATAGGTCTCCAATCCAATGTTAAGGTCAGCGAAAGGATTAGATTAAACGGGCTTCATGCTTTTTAGACGAAATTTGGATTCATTTGTTTAATATGACAATATTATTGCACCAGTTTATTCCATTGTCAAATTTTTATTGAAAAAGCTTGATATTTTCAAACCCGGGATACAATTTGAAAGCATCAAATCACACAAATCAAATCAGGGAGAAAAATATGAAAAAGCACATGATTGTTGTCTGTATTTGTATAATTGCATGCTTTGCATTTTCGATAGAATTGCAGGCCGATTCCGACAGCCTGGAGATTACTAAAGAGGAAGTGGTTGAGGCCCAGAACCTAATCGGCTTCGAGTTTACCGTGGAAGAAATCGATTCGATGCTGGATGAGCTGAATGCGAATCTGGGATTTTACCGAAAGATGAGAGAGATTAAGATAAATAACTCGGTTCCACCCGCTTTAATATTCAACCCAATACCTCGTGATATGGAATTCGAGACCGAGGAAAAGCCCTTAAGGCTCTCGGCTCCCGGGGATGTCAGGCGTCCGGATGATTTTGACGATCTGGCCTTTTATTCAGTGCGCGATCTGGCAGAACTTGTGAGGACGCGTCAGGTAACCTCGATGGAGCTGACCGAACTGGCTCTTGAACGGCTTAAAAAGTATGATCCCCTGCTTCATTGCCTGGTGACTCTGACCGAGGAGCTGGCATTGGAGCAGGCGGCTCGGGCGGATGCGGAGATTGCTGCCGGAAAATACCGCGGGCCATTGCACGGGATACCTTACGGCGCCAAGGATTTGCTTGCAACAAAGGACTATAAGACTACCTGGGGTGCCGAGCCGTACAAAGATCAATATATAAATAAAGATGCCTTTGTGATCGGACAGCTTGAGGAGGCCGGGGCGGTTCTGGTGGGCAAGCTGTCGTTAGGAGCGCTGGCCTGGGGGGATGTCTGGTTCTCCGATACTACACGCAACCCGTGGAACCTCGAGCAGGGCTCCAGTGGATCGTCAGCGGGATCGGCTGCGGCTGTCTCTGCCGGACTGGTGCCGTTTGCAATCGGCACGGAGACCTGGGGTTCGATTGTCTCGCCTTCCACCCGATGCGGCAGCACCGGGCTTCGTCCCACATTCGGACGGGTCAGCCGTACCGGGGCTATGGCCCTAAGCTGGTCGATGGATAAGATCGGTCCGATCTGCCGTACTGTCGAGGATTGCGCGATTGTATTCGATGCAATTCGCGGGCCGGATGGAATTGATCAAAGCGTAATCGATTTGCCGTTTAACTATGACCATCAAATTTTTCCAGAGCAGGTCAGAATCGGCTATCTAAAAAGAGACTTCGAGAACGACACAGTGTATTATGAATATAATTATTCCGCGCTCGAGATGATGAGGGCGCTGGGATTCGATCTTATCCAGATAGAGCTTCCCCGAATGCCAATTAATCCTATGCAGATAATACTATCGGCGGAAGCGGCCGCGGCGTTCGATGAGCTTACCAGATCGGGACGGGATGATTTGATGGTGCGGCAGATCAAAAATGCCTGGCCCAATGTTTTTCGCGCCAGCCGTT
>WJIM01000377.1 GCA_014730285.1 Candidatus Zixiibacteriota bacterium | reverse complement strand
TCCAGGGCGTCTTCGGCCTGGTCTCCGGAACAGCAGACATTGTCGATTATCATTATTCCGTGGCTCTCTACAAGATCACGGGTCTCGCGGTTTATACCACCGCAGACGAGTATATCGGTATCATGGCTATCCAGAATTCTTATAAGCTCGATCCAGGTACAGTCTTTCAAATTGACCTTCTTGCGGGAGACAATCTTAGTGCCCTTTAGAACGACGAAAAGAACGAATTCCGCAATCGTACATCGTGGAGCCACTCTTCTGGCAAATATAGGTATTGCATAACACATATTATAATCCTTCCGTAGTTCATATTGGCAATTAGTATGCCGAATGAATCCGGATAATAGTGTTGCAAATCCCTGATGCGACAGTTGCAGGGTCTTATTATGGCGTTTTTTGCTCTAAAGAGCTAAAAGACAGTGCTTTTATACACATTAAAAAATATTCAAATAATTACAAAATAAGCTGTTACGGGGACATCTAAAACCATTATTTGCTGTTCAAAAACCGTTGCATCGCCTGTCGCAATGCGACATTGTGTTGCAACAGATGCGACAGCTTGTCGCATTAAATCAGAGAAATGTCGCTCTCCGAGATTTACGCTTTCAGGAAATTTAATGGCTGATTCAGGAGTTGATTGACTGCTCAAAACTATCATGTCCTGCTTGTATTTATGACCAGCATCACAAAGCAGAAGAGGGCTTTGATTCAACTTACCTCCGGTTCTATCTCGCTCACTTCGGACTCTCCGGCATACTCTTTGCAACATTGCTTTTTTGAAAATTGATATGTATTGGAGATAAAAACATATGAGCACAATACCAGAAGAATCAAAAGTTCGGACTTTAAAGGAAAAGAAAAGCTATCCATATTATATCGAGAATCCGGTTGAGGAAAATCGGGTGGAAAGGTTTCTGGAAGCGTTTGCGGCGATACTTAAGTATACCGATTACAAACCGCTTCTGGATTCTTACTGCAATTCCAGCGCTAAATGCAACCGTTGTGCTGTGACCTGTCCTGTATTTCAGGTAACTCATGATCCGCGTGACATTCCCTGCTACCGGACAAACCTGCTTCTGGATACTTACAAGAGGTATTTCACGATTGGCGGCTGGTTCAGGTCGCGCTTTGCCAGCACATTCGAACTGACCGAGGATATTATCGATGAGATGCTGGATGGCTTTTACCGCTGCACGGCCTGCCGACGCTGCACACGTGAGTGCCCGATGGGTGTTGACCATGGTATGATTACCCGTCTGGGGCGCTATATTCTCAGTCTGATGGGAATTGTGCCCAAGGCATTGCAGGTAAGCACTCGCGAGCAGCTCGAGGGCGAGACCCATAACACCTCGCAGATTCCCAAGGCGGCGCTTCTGAATACTCTCGAGTTTTTATCTGAAGAGCTGAAGGATATACTTGGAATCGAAATGGAATTTCCGGTGGATAAGATGGAACGCGATTATGTTTTCTTCTGTGCGGTCAGTGATTATCTGCTGGAGCCGGAGACATTGATGGGCAATGCCGCAGTGTTATATGCCTCCGGTGACTGGGATAAATGGACAATCGGAACCTGCAATTACGACGGCATTAACTACGGCCTGTTTTACAGCGACTGGCATCTGGAGAGCATAATCAAGCAGTTGATCGGCGAAGTGGACCGTCTCAAGGGCAAAAATATTTTGATTGGGGAGTGCGGGCATGCCTCCCGATCCGCGCATGACTTCGTACCGGTTTTCAGCAATGGCAAGCCTTACCCGGTCTATAACTTCATGGAGTACACACTAAAGTGCATTAAAGAGGGCAGAATCAAACTTAACAAAGATATTGTATCTGAAAAAGTAACCTATCATGATCCCTGCAATATCGCCCGTTCCGGGTGGATCGTAGATCAGCCGCGTAAGATTCTGAAATCATTCGTTCCGAATTTCGTCGAGATGACCCCGCATGGCAAGGATAATTACTGCTGCGGCGGCGGGGGAGGCCTGGTCTCGGTTGATGAGATTCATGACTTCCGCATGAATATCGCCGGTAAGGTGAAGGCCGAGCAGATACGCAGGACCGGGGCGGAGATTGTGATCTCGCCCTGCGCCAACTGCAAGAAACAGCTTAAGGAACTGGTGGAGCATTACGAGCTGCCCTGCCAGGTGATGGGAATTCATGACCTGATACTAAAGGCGATCGAGATCCCGGGCGCCAAGAGCGCTGCGGAGCGCAAGGAAGAAGCCGAGATGTTTGCGATGTAGTTAGGTTTGAAAACAACACTGATGAGGTTAGGAGTATAAATTTCAACATGGAAGCATGGATAGATTTTGCAAAAGGCCCGTTATTTGCGGTGACATTTTTGATAATGATTTTGGGGCTCGCACGTCTTCTGATCATCCAGGTATACAATCTGATTATCAGTAAGGGAGCAAGGCTCAAAAACGCCCCCTGGAAATCTATCCTTAAAGATGCGGTAACATGGTTTTTCCCGGTAAAACACATGATAAAGGGCACGGTAATATTTTCTGCCTTTTCATTCATGTTTCATATCGGGGTTTTAATAGTGCCGGTTTTTCTTGCAGATCATATAGTCTTATGGGAGAATTTCCTGGGAGCAAACCTTCCCGCAATAGGCCAGGGCTTTGCTGATTTCCTGACGCTCTTTACGATTGGATGTATATTGGTACTTCTGTTTATGAGGGTTTTCGTCAGGCGCCAGAGGGCAATGAGCAAGCCGATGGATTATTTCCTTTTGATAATGGTGCTGCTTCCGTTTGCAAGCGGTTATTTTGCCTCGCATCCGGGAAGCAATCCGTTTACATGGGAATCTATGATGCTGGTTCATCTGTTGAGTGCGGAATTCTTGTTCGTGCTGATACCGTTCACAAAGCTGGCGCATAT
>WJIM01000376.1 GCA_014730285.1 Candidatus Zixiibacteriota bacterium | reverse complement strand
TTCTTTGGAGCGTTTCTCGGTAACCGCAATCAGAAGATCGCTAGTCCTCTCCGAGTCAAACCAGAAAAGCGGCACTCCTGCCAGGATATTTTCCTTCTCCATTAAATTGATGAAATCATCAGCTGGCATAGAAAGCCTGACTACGAACTCATTGAAGAAATTGCCGTCATATACGAGCGAAACATCCGGCAGAGAAGCCATTTTGTCCGCCAGATAATGCGCCTTGCGCACCGATTCCTCGGCAGCGGTTTTGATTCCATCCTCACCCATCAGGGACATATATACAGTCGATGCCAGCGCGCATAATGCCTGGTTGGTACAGATATTCGAGGTTGCCTTATCGCGCCTTATATGCTGTTCGCGAGTTTGCAGGGTAAGCACATAACCCTTTTCACCGTCAACATCCTCGGTGCTGGCCGAAAGCCGTCCGGGAATTCTGCGCATATATTTTTTCTGCGCCGCAAAATATCCGATATACGGCCCGCCGTAGTTCAGGCCGTTTCCGAAAACATGCATCTCCCCTATCGCGATATCGGCATTTGCCTCGCCGGGCGGAGTTAGAAGCGGCAGAGCAATCGGATTAGCCGCCACGATAAACATCGCTTTCTTATCGCTCAGATATGATCCGATGCTCTTGATATTTTCGATCAGCCCGAAGAAATTCGGCGACTGCACAATCACACAAGCGGCATCATCAAAATCGATATCATTAAGCTGGCTCACCTCTACCAGGCCGTCATCCTCTTTCAGTGTCTGAATATCGAGATTCATGCCTGAGGTATAAGCCTCGATTACCGCCTTGTAAGCAGGATGAAGCCCCGGAGCAAGAAAGACCGTCTTCTTTTTGGTCTGTGTTACCGCCATCAAAACCGCTTCGGCTGTGGAGGACGCCCCGTCATACATCGAGGCGTTAGCAATCTCCATACCTGTCAGACGGCAGACCAGCGACTGGAATTCATAGATACTCTGCAATGTCCCCTGAGAGACTTCCGCCTGATACGGCGTATAGGCAGTTAGAAATTCCGAGCGGGAAATTATAGCGTCTACTCCGGCCGGAATATAATGATCGTAAGCTCCGCCGCCCATGAAACAGATCATCTCCGATGCATCTTTGTTAATTGCGGCAAGCTTGCGAAGCATATTTATCACTTCGAATTCGGATTTGCCTTTGTCCAATGAGAGCGGCTTTTTTAGTCTGAGGCTTTCCGGGATTTCCTCGATTAAATCCTCGAATTTGGAAACCCCGATCTTTTTGAGCATATCATTGCGTTCAGATTCAGAGTTGGAAACATAGCTCATTTTTTATGACTCCACGAGCTCCTTATATTTGTCAGCATCCATAAGATCATCGAGTTCTGATGTATTCGAGAGCTTCATCTTAATCATCCAGCCGTCGCCGTAGCAATCCTGGTTAACCAGACCGGCCTCGTCCTCGAGCTTCTCGTTGATCTCCACTATCTCACCGGAAACCGGTGTATACAATTCACTAACAGCCTTTACCGCCTCAATTGTTCCGAAGGCGTCCATCTGTTTGAACTCTTCGCCGGAATCCGGAAGTTCCACAAAGACCACATCACCCAGCTCGCCCTGAGCATAATCGGTGATTCCGATAGTGGCGGTATCGCCGTCAACCTTGACCCATTCATGTTCCTTGGAATATTTCAAATCCTTTGGAAAATCCATATTTCCTCCATTTTTTATTTTGCAGCAGCTTCTTCTTTTTCCTGTTCATTCCATTTAAAACCTTCGATAAATTTTGTCGAGTAGATCCCCGACTGAAAGACCTTGTCCTGAATAACCGCTCTGTGAAACGGTATGGTGGTCGGGATACCCTCGATGATAAACTCATCCAGTGCCCGTTTCATTTTCATGACCGCGTACTCGCGATCCTTGGCGTATGTGATCAGCTTGGCGATCATCGAATCATAGAAAGGCGGAATCACATATTTGGCGTAGGCATGAGTATCAACGCGCACTCCATGCCCGCCCGGAGTATGGAACGAGGTTATCTGTCCCGGCGCGGGACGGAAATTGTTTGCCGGATCCTCGGCATTGATACGGCACTCTATCGCATGTCCCTTGAAACGGATATTCTCCTGGCTGACCTCCATCTTCTCGCCTGCCGCAATCAGAAGCTGGTTGCGGATCAGGTCAACATCGGTCACCTCTTCTGTTACCGGGTGCTCCACCTGGATACGGGTGTTCATCTCCATGAAGTAAAAACTGCCATCCTCATCGAACAGAAATTCAACCGTTCCGGCGTTGTAATATCCGGCCGCAATCGCGCCGTTAATCGCCGCCTCGCCCATCTTCTGACGAGTTTCTTTGTCCAGTGCCGGTGAGGGCGATTCCTCGATCAGTTTTTGGTGACGGCGCTGGATTGTGCAGTCGCGTTCACCCAGATGAACCGTATTGCCGTGACGGTCGGCCAGTATCTGTATCTCGATATGGCGCGGCTGGGTTACGAATTTTTCGATATAGACCTCGGGATTGTTGAAGGCTGCTCCTGCTTCCATACGGGCTGTGTTGTAGGCAGATTTCAGCTCTTCTTTGCGGGTAACCACACGCATCCCGCGTCCGCCTCCACCTGCCGAGGCCTTGATTATTGCCGGGTAGCCGATTTCCTCGCAGATGCTTTCCGCTTCGGGCAATGACGACACAATCCCCTCCGAGCCGGGCACCACCGGTACTCCCGCCTCGCGCATCAACCGTTTGGCGGTCGCTTTGTCGCCCATCTTGCGCATCGACTCCGGCGACGGTCCGATAAAGGTCAGGTCGCAGGACTCGCAGATTTCGGCGAAGTCTGCGTTTTCGGCCAGGAAGCCGTAGCCGGGATGTATTGCGTCACAATTAGTTACCTCGGCGGCTGAAATTATCCGTTTAACGTCCAGGTAGGATTGGTTGGACGGGGGCGGTCCTATACAGACCTCCTCGTCGGCAAAGCGCACATGCAGGCTGTCCAGGTCGGCCTCGGAGTAGACCGCTACGGTCTTGATTCCCATCTCCTTGCAGGCCCTGATTATCCTCAGTGCGATCTCGCCTCTATTGGCTATAAGTATCTTCTCAAACATGGCGGAAAAGTAAAAATATCAACACTCTTTGGCAAGCTAATTCTTGTGAAATGCGGGGGGGTGTGCCGGTAAGAGAAATTGTAGGTCAAAAGTCTGTGACTTTTGACAGTGTCAAATCTCACAGAGATTTGACCTACAGCCCGGCATGCTTTTATGCGCGCAAGGTTCCCTAACCTGGCGCCTTAACCGCCGGGATGGGAATCCCGGCGGCACAAGAAGTCTTTGATTTTCGACAGTGTCAAATCTCATAGAGATTTGACCTACAGCTAAAACCGGGCGTGAAAGCCTTTCATAACATCCAGATTTTGTTTATCTAATAGAAGCATATCGTGGATTCTACCTGTTTTTTCAAACACAATTTTCCATTCAGAGACCTCTCCAAAAAAGCTATTGAGAGTGGTAAGTATAACAGTTTTGGCATTTTTTCCATATTCAATAATAGGTCCTGTAATCTGTTTGCCATCCTGCCTGAGCTTCTCCTTAAAATCGGAGACTGCTTTAACGATAATAATGTCCGTCGCGGCTCTCAATTCCCTTTCATTAAGATGCGACCAGTTCTTTAATTCCCCAATTTTCGCGGAATCATAAATATCTTTTGATTCAGCGATTATATTTTCTATTTCCATTTTAGTCGAATCTAATGAGCCGATATTCTCGAAATAAAGAAAATTCTTACCATTGAAAATTTTAGCCCGAAATGGATCGGTCTGATTATCTATTAACATTGCTGCAAATTCAATGTCCTCTTCGGAATCCAAAACGACCGTGTATGGTCGATTATATTTTAGTGCCATAACCAAAGATGCAAGGCATATCGGATCGGCTTTTTCGAAAATACTATTTTCACTTACCATTTTGTCAAAACGTCTTAAAAACAGATCATCCCTGTAATTGGAGAGTAAATAGCTCTTTCCACTTTTCACGATATGTCCTATAAAAACATCAGGATAGTGAGCGCCGTCATTAGTATTGACAAGAAACCTGAAAAGAAGAAACTCTGGTATAAAGTCGAATTCATATTCTGCTAAAATAATCACTGAATCAAGAGGAAAGGAGAAGCCATAAGCAGAACTAATTAAATTCCTGAAATTTAGATCTGGTTTAAGAATTGAAATTCCGAATTGCTTTGAGATTTTTGAGGTGAGATTTTCTTTATCCGGGTCAGCTGTAAACTCATGGCTGATGAATTTGTATGAGCATCCACCATTCCAACTGGCTTCTCTAACAAATGACTCTGGCTTAATGGCATCATAATCGGCTTTTGTATGCCATGCAAATAAGAGAAGAGAAATTATCATCACAAAGAGTAGGTTTCTTAAATGTGGCATAAATCACTCCTTTTATAAATGCGATCATCGTAGATAAAAATAGCTAAATGGGGCGTCTTTGCAAGTGGTTTTATGTGAATATTGTCATTCCCACCCCTCACCGGGCTTCGGCCGGTTTAGGGGACGGGGCACCCGTGGTTTATTATTCATCTTCCTCACTGACAGCCTGACCAACTACATAACATCTATCATCTTTCTTGAGTATCAATGTTCTTTGGAAATTCAGGATGTCCACAATAATAATTGTCTCTGCGAGCTGCAAAGCCGAATCACACACAATCAGTGCCTCATCAAACAGTCTGGCCCTTCTCAAGATGTCCACAAGAAGTGTCAGTCTGTTTTCTCTATCAGTCGGCGTCTCGGATTCATCCGGCTTAACCATCTTGAACAACCTTGCGGCATTCAGACGGCAATTCACACTATTGCCACCCCAGTCATCACAATCCCAGGCAGCATGCAGACATGCCCAGGCTGCTTCCTTATACATCTCATTTTTCTCCAACAGGAATGCATGAGAAAGAAAATCTCTGGCCAAAGGCGGGTACAGAGTATCAGCACGAATAGCCTTATATTCTGCGGTCTCTATCAACTCCCGGGCATTCTCAATTTCTTCATCCACACTGCCCGCACAATAACCGCAATCAGGACAGCAGTTGACCCAATACCTCATTGTTGACCTTTGCATTTCCGGTGGACGGGTATCCAGATCCATTGACCCAAAAGTATTAGTCGATGATATCTTCCGCTGTTTGACCTTATTCCCGCACACAGAACATTCAACCTCGACTTCACATGTAGTGGTAGCAAATGCACATGCACCAAGAAAGACAAATAAAATGCTCAACATGTTGATAGTTAGAAATAACTTCACGTACCTACTCCATTTATTCAGATGAAAGTTTTGTCTTCAGTCCTTTTCCCACATTTCGCCCTTTCAAATGAGGGATGCGATTATCATAAGTAAAAATAGCAAAGTGGGGCGTCTTTGCAAGAAGTTTATCCTCAAAACGGCTGAAGACCGATTTCGTTCAATAAAACTTTCCATGACTGGTCAAAAGTCTGTGACTTTTGACAGTGTCAAATCTCGCAGAGATTTGACCTACGGCCCGCATACTCATGTGCGCGCCAGGTTCCCTAACCTGGCGCCCTGACCGCCGGGATGGGGATCCCGGCGGCACTAGATAAAAATGTATCCAACAGAATCCCACCCCTCACCGGCCTTCGTCCGTTTCGGGGATGCGGCACTCAAGGTGCTAACACTCGTAGTACCGTCACTGGGTGGCCGGGTCAAACTTGTTTGGCCCGGAACTTCCCACGCCCAAACCAGTTTGGGCGTGCCACCCTTAAGGTTATTTTGGATGAATGTAGGGCATGATCCCTGTGATCATGCCCATCCAGTCTTTGGAATTATCAGAAATTGTAGGTCAAGCCCCGAATAAGCCGCTTTGAGCGGCTTTGGAGGGACTTGACAATCGTATTGCAAAATTTTCGCGGAGCATGAGGACATAC
>WJIM01000375.1 GCA_014730285.1 Candidatus Zixiibacteriota bacterium | reverse complement strand
TTTGCTGAATGATGATATCCCGCCCCAATCATGGACATAATCCATATCCCCCAGAAGCGCTCGGAAGTTTCTGGCCCGGGCCTCCACCGATATCGATTCAATATCCTCCAAGGAGCTCGAAAGTCCCGCCACCTGAGGCTGTGCACGATCCGAAAGTGAGCCTGTCAAGGTCAACCCTTCCACAGGCTCGCCCTGAATCTGAATATCCAGAGTCTGGTCCAGATCAAAATCCTGCACATTCCCGGCCGAAACCGCGATCGACTTCGAGCCGGTCAGAAGGAATTTCGCACCTCCTGTTTCAGAGTCTGACTTCTTATAGATATCCTCTTGCGGCTGTTGATAGACAATATCCGGTTCTTCCTGACCCAGTTCAAGTTTGCGTCTGAAAAAGTATTCCGGCAGATCATAGCCCAGATATTCGTAGCTGATAACAATCCCGGATTCTATTTCCACAGGCCTTTTAAGGTGGAATATGCCCCGATTATAATCTGCCCTGTCAAATTCAAAACTAATTATCCGATCTGAGGAGTCGGTAATTTTAATCGAACCGACGAAGATATTTTTATGCGGCAGCTTTAAGACGGTTAGTGTGGTGTCTGGAGATAAAGTGATCCTGTTTTCGGCGGCCTGAGCTTTTGAAAAAAGACACGCAAGAATTATCAGCAAAAGCGCTGTAAATATATGCAGGGAGACAGTCTGTTTACTTTTTGACCGGATCATATCCATATATCCGGTTATGGTTAATATCGAGAATCCATACGCGGCCTTTTAGCCCGGATGCGATTTGCGCACGTGACATTTTCTTCTCGGACTCCGCGGGTATATTCAATTCGAAGAGAGGTAGCAGCTTTTTGGATAAAACCCTTATCCTGCTCGAATTAAGATCATGGTAATAAAAATATGATTCATCAACAGCAATCGACCCTATAGACTCTGTATCATCCGCAGAGTATTTCCTGACATAATTTCCCAGATTATCGAACAGGTAAATTCCTATCCCAACCATTCCAGCCACGTATAAATAATCATCTTTATCGATAACGATTTCTCCCGGCTCGATGAATTCCGAACGCCCCTCGATTTCCTCCAGAAAGCGTCCCTGTTGTGTGAATTTGATAATCCGGAGATTTCTCGGATCGGAGATGAAAATCTCCTTCTGGGAATTCACCGCGATGCCTGTTAACTCGCCGATTACCTTGCCGCCCGGCTCATTGTCGACCTCGAATTGATTTATCCATTTCAGGGAATTCGTCAGCCTGACCACCCGCCTGTTTTCCGCATCGAGAATATATATATTAAGGCCGCCGTCCGTGGAGGCCATTGCCCGAGGCGAGTTGAACTGCCGCACGCCAAATCCGAATCCGCCGATAATATTCATAACCTCTCCATCTCCGGATATTTTCATAATCGAGTTTTGGTCAGAATCGAGAATGAATAGATTCCCGGAAAAATCGCAGAACAAATCATACTGTCCGGATTTATCGAGCTTAAGGCTGTCGAGGCGAATAACTGTTGAAGGCTTGAGATGCGTAATTACAGAGTCGACCGCATTATCCCCATAAGCAATTTGCGTCCCCGCAAAGAAAAGAATGATAAAAAGAATTAATCTCTGCAATATTAAATAAGCGATAAAATTAAAACAGGGCATGCTCCAAGTATGTAAATTTTTTTGGCATGCGCAAAATAAATTTAAAACTTATGCTTGTAGCTCAGCATGAATCCCGGAGAACCGTTTCCAGTAACGATATCAACTATAGAAGGAGTAAGCTTGATATGCACTTTTGACATCAATGGCGAAAACTGCCGGTTATAGCTCTTGGCGCTCCACCAGGCATCGACAGCTGAAATCACACGGTTCGCCAGAGCTAGCCCCAGGGCGAAATTGGCGTTACGTCCCTGAGATTTCGAGTCGTTCTTGATACTGCGGTAACGCTCCTGTAAATCATCGGAATTCCATTGCCAATCCCAGTTGGGAGTCTCCGGGAAAAATGGATTTGATCGGGTATAAACGCGGGATATTTTATTATATTCATCCCGGTTTTCGTAAAACCCGACCATATCATAGAAGAATTCGTCTTTGCCCTCGGGATTAACTGCGGCATGCTGTACTGCCAGATTGATATAGTCATCCTCGAGCCAGGACTCTTTATGCTTGAAATAGGCGAACGACGCCCAGATTCCAGCCTCGGCAGTCAAAAATCCGGCGGCGCGGCCGGTTCTGCCGACATACATCTCGCCCAGCCCGGGAAGCGCCAGGGAGAGAAGTACTGCGGTGGTAACCGATTTTCTCTTCCCGGCGTTTGCATCGTCAAAGGCATAAATCTCATCGTCGAATTCATCGCTCTGGGCGAAGTAGTTCATTTCCTGAGGTGCGAAGAAATAGGCATTGCTATCCCGCACCTCCGTTTTATCATCCGCATACAATGCGGAGGTTAAAAACATAATCAGCGTTAATGTCGAAATAATCAGCTTTTTCATGGCTACTAAAAGAATTTATAGGTTAAAATAACTTTCGGAATCCTCTCACCGTAATAATCGGCGAGCCTTGCTTTAAGGCGAATTTCCGAAAAACGGTCTGCCTTTTTATTCAGACTGCGAGCGGTTAAGGCCGCATCAAAAGCCGAGACAATTCGGTTGGCAATCGATACGATAGCATAATTCCGCGCTGCATCAAACTTGCTGTTGGATTCATCGCGCATGGAAAGATATTCCGTGCGATATTCAGAAAGTGAATCACCCTTATTATAGTTTGCATCGTCCCATCCGAACACGAATTGATCGTATTTGCCGATCATCTCATAATACTGCTGAGTTTTGAATTCCGGCAAATGATGTGTGAACGTTGCCGGCAGGCCGTCATCGCCCCTATAAGACAGGGTATCGGAAGGCACGCCTTTGACATCCACAAGCCAGGCACGGTAATCGCCCGGTCTCCAGAACTGATCAGCATACGCGCGGTACTCATCTTCAAGGTCCTGGCCGTCGCCGTAGTTGCTGATATACTGATACCAACTAAAGGCTTCTATTCCAAGAAACAGGGCGGCCTTCAGTTTGGAGCCGGTGTACAATTCACCTGCGCCGGGGAGTATCAATGAAAACAAAAATGCGCGTCCGGTCGAGTGATGTTTGACCTTGAAAAGATCGTCCTCGAAACCGGGAAAATCATTAAAGTCATCGGCAAACAGCATATCCGGATCAGAAATTTTATCGAGCTGCCGCCACTGCTCGAAATGACCTTCCTGCAGAAATTCGGCGATGGACGGTGAGGACTCATCCTCGGCCATAAGGCTCGTACCGAAAAGCAGGCAGAAGATCAAAACTGCGGGAAGAAGTAATTTTTTGCTGATCATGTCTTTCTCCTTCTTTATTTCACAACTGCAATATTCCATAATTGAACATCACTGGAACCCGAACCGTTAACCTCCAGGCGGCAGTGATAGACGCCTGAGGGAAAGTTATCGAGCTCCCATGTATACTCGTTGGCCGCTCCTCCGAGGGCCTGCATATTATCCTCGTAAACCAAACGACCCGCCAGATCATAGATGCGGATATTGGCTTCCGCATCATCCGAAAGCTCGAATCGTATCCTGGTAAATTCGCGAGCCGGATTGGGATAATTGTAGCATTTCGCCAAAAGCCCCTCATCTATATCGACGGATTGGATCGATTTTCGTTGGAAATTTTGATGATGACTTCCGCCGCCATATTGCAAGTATGGTTCAGCGTTATCATCCTCCACATACGGCAGTACGAAGCTGTAAATCAAGCCGTCCCCAGTAACGCTATAGAGATTGCCGCGATTATTCAGATCCGGAGCGCTGGTGCTGAAGGCCGGCGAAGTATGTATGCTCAGGGGAGACGCTATGGGAGAATTGACTATTCTCGAGCCGTCCTGAGTCATCAGGAATATCTCACCGTCGGGCGTTCCGAATAATACCTCTGAATGGCCGTCGCCGGTTACATCCACCACGATCGGGGTTGATGTTATCGGCCCGGTAGCCTGATGGATATCGGCTTCCTGCGGAAAATTTCTCACCGGAGAGCCGTTAAGATCGTATGCGTAGATCTCGTTTTCACCGGCAAATATAATCTGACTCCTGCCGCTTTCCGTAAAGGAGGGATACAGGATTGGAGTCGATGTAACAGAATGTCCAAGATTTATCGGATTGTTATTCATGTAATCCCGGAATCTTTCGCCGTCAGACTCGAATGTAAACATCTGACCTTCAGAATTCAGTGCCACAACCCGGATATTCGAGCTCGTATCGACTATTCCGGCAGTAAATCCAACCGCCTCGCCGGGAATCGAGACGAATATCGCCGGATTTCTCAAATCGTGTATAAAGTAATTCTTATTTCCGGCATCCTCGGTATAATTCAATGCGAAGGCATATTCGAAATCCTCTGACACGGAAAACTGCTGAATATTGTTGAAACCTATCGTCTGCGACAGAGTCTCTCCCTCGGCAGAAAGAATATAAAAGCCGCCGTCGGCAGTGGCCGCCAAAAGCTCATAGCCGTCGGAATCGGGATCGGCATCGGCAACGACTATCGAAGTCGATATCTCATAATCGGATAAATCGTTGACCCTAATTCGGTCAGCACGGCCGTCAGCGTCGAGATCCTGCATTTTATACAGGTAGACCTCGCCGAATTCCGTACCCACCGCAACCTCCGCGATACCATCATCATCCAGATCAAACACTGCGGGCGGCGTGGTAATTCGCCGCACGGCACCCATTGAACCGATTACTCTGAGCGTATCGTAGTATGTTATTTCATGCAGGGGACCGCGCGGGGTAGATCTGCGCTCAGAGATTATCTCGGTACCGGGCACCGGATCGAAGATAAAGTCGCCGTCAGCCTTAAATGCCAGCAGATAATTCTTTCCGGACACGAATACCTCGTCCACACCATCGCTATCAATATCATACAGCGCCGGAGGGAAGCCGGACGAATCCGTATGATGCGGCCATCCTGCGGTCTTCACTTCCTGATCCAGATCGAAATAAATAATCGTATCACTGCCGCTTATATCGGAGATGTCGATTCCGGTATACGCTATGGAATTCGATCTCGTGGACGGATTGGTGTTGGGGCCGAAATGGTCGTTGCGGTTGGCTCCGAACATATCCTCGGAATTGCCGAAATTAGTCCAGTATTCTCCGCCGAAATCGATAATACCATCAGCCTCGATCAGCCTCAGGAAGGGTCGATTTTCCCAGGGCTCGAAATTATCATCGAAACCCTC
>WJIM01000374.1 GCA_014730285.1 Candidatus Zixiibacteriota bacterium | reverse complement strand
GGAATCGGGAGATGTTGCCACCTCGGTTGACGGTACTGTGGACGCCAATTCTCAGGCCGAGGCGGTCTGGACCTATGAGTACCAGGAAGAAGATGAGGGTACCAGTCCGCGCTTTATCTTCAAGGCCAAGTCCGGCTCTCTCGAAACGATGAGTGATATACTGACTGTTGTGGATGTGTTCGAGGCCACGCTTACAGACTCTGACGGAAATCCTGTGGCAAACGCCGGTTATGTGATAACATTGCCCGACGGTTCCGAACGCGAGGGCATGACCAATGATGAGGGACAGATAGTCGAGGAAGAGCTTCCGGTCGGCAATATTAAAGTGCGGATGGAAGACGGCTCGACACTGGAGCAGTCAAGCTAATAAAATTTAAACAGGGATAGTTGCATTGGGCATTGATCGAATCAGCAGATCAACCGATACCGATCATATTGAAACTCTGCCGGCAGCGATAACACGCGCCTATTTCGACACCGAGAATGTCAGCCCCGGGGACGAGATAAACATCATTATCGAGACCGAGAATGTCAGCGACAACAGCGAGGTAAGCATCACCGTCTTTGCCGAGGATGATCCCGAGAATGTCCAGCCGGATACCTTAAGCGGGCAGATTAGCTCCAACCGTCTGAGGATTGCCTATACACCATTAAATGGTGAGACCGATGAGGAAGCATTGAAAGAACATCTTGGCCCCGATCTCTTTCGGATATTCCGTTTCAGCGCGGTAATAGAGTCTTTGGAAGCCGAATATGAAAGCTCGGATAATGCCATGCAGATCGGTCTGCCCGGAGTGGTGATCGAGGGAATCGACGAGCAGTTCGCACCTCATCAGGAGCAGCTCGAAATCAGGTACCGCTTTATCGATATACATCACACGATTCAGGGCACGCGGCTCAAAATTTATGCCTCCAATTATGAGGACAGCAATTATCCCGATGACGGCGCATTGGTTTATTCAGAGGATATTGTTGCCGACGACCGCCCCCATAATGTAATTCGCACTTTCAGGTGGTACGGCAATACGACCGCCGAATCGGGTCCTTTGCAGCAGCCGGGCGAGGATTTGATTTATGCCAATCCGCTTTATGCGCCTTACACTGTTGAGATAACAATTTCGACCGAAAACGAGGACCCGGATTCCGATTCGAATGCGAAGATCAATTACAAGCGGATTATGGAAGATGAGTCGGAGGCCGATTGGCAGTTCAAGGTTGAATATGATTCGATAGAATTCGAACTGGGAGAGCATATTGATCTCGAGAATGCGCCCGATCCGCAATCGACGGCATGGATTCAATGGCGGCTGAATGAGCTGGGCTATCCGGCGGGGCCGGTCGATGGCACCAGCGGAGACATGACCGAGCGTGCGATAAAAAATTTTCAACGTGCGCACTGGCAGGTACCCTGGCCCGAGGATGAGGATGCCGACCGTACGCCGTTGGTGGTGGACGGTCAGGCGGGTGATAATACGATTGCAGTACTCGAATCGGAACAGGTTGAGAGGCGAGAGCTTTTTTCCTCGCTGGATGATCTTTTTGATTCTGATGCCAATGTCAAGCTTTATACCTGGTCACATATTTTCTACCAATATCAATCGGATGTGGAAGATGGTGAGCAGGAGTGGGACAATTCCAACCGCGATGAGTTCTGGGACAGCCGTTTCAGCCCGCGCTCATTTCCGAGGCATGATAAGGAGGAGATGGTCCTGAACCGTCCCTGGATCCCGATTGTGGCCAAAGTTATGATAAAGAGCCGAAGCGGGGAGCCGGTTTTTTGTCCGCACGGTGCAGGTAATGTGCGCATCAACTTTTCAATAAACGATCCGAATGAGGATCTTGATATCACCTCATCGGATGCATCCAGCACGCCCCGGCAGTTCGTAGATAATGCCCGTCAGGAGGTTGATACCGCTACGGGTGATAACTGTCCCGAGGATCATGAGGGTGTTCGTGTATCCGATGAAAGCGAAAATTACAAGAAATATATGCATGTCGGTGACGCCCTCGAGCCGTGGGAGACGCAGGATGACAGCTCAAACAATGTTGTCTATGTCGAATGTCCGACACAGGGCAGAGGACGGGGTCAGGCCGGGATTTATTTTATACCGTCTTATCAGGCAGGGGATAATTTCAAGATCAGGGCTGAGATGGATTTGACTGATCATCCCAACCAGGAAAATATCGAGCCTGAAGACGGACCTTTAACCTCCGAATCGGCTGCAATTACAAATTGGCGTAAGATGAAAGTTGCCGCATTTCTCAGATTCGGCACCCGTGCCGCGCCCGGCGAGGATGAACCATCGCTCGAGGCCAGAATCAGAAGCGGGCTGGATGAATATTCCAATGCATTTACCGAGTTTGAAAGTCCGGTTTTCAATGAATCAATCGAGGAATTTGTTTCCGAGGAAGAATACAAAAATCTGGTTTGCGATGAATACAATTTAACTACTGCAGAGGAACGCGCAACGGTACATTATAGACCGGATACATGCTTTTATGCATTCGACCTTCGCGAGCAGAATGATGGCGAAACTGCCAGAGCATACAGGAGTTTTGTGCGTTCCGCAGTTGAAGAATTTTGCGACAGGATTATGGAGCCGATGGGTAAAATCGCGGTTAATAATGTTCGCAAGAGGTGCCGTGAGGGAAATGTTACAATAGACTTCCAGCCTCATGAACCTGTCACTGTCTACAATAACAAGGGCGCTGCAACTGAGACCGTGGTTGACAATAATTATCGTGCTTCAACATATGCGATTGGCCTCAACAACGGGCTGGTTTATCTTGATATAGTCTTGAATGAAAGATTGAACATGGATTTTGCCTATCTGCTTGCGCATGAAATCGGTCATAATGCATTTCTCTACCACTGGGAGAACACCAGTACCGGCACGATGAGTGATGCCAGCAATTACGAGGACCCGTCGAACTTCCGTACTAATACGGATCATCACGATCACAATGATATGAATTGCATAATGAGTTATCCTCTGGACTTTTTCGTTTTTCCCAGCCCTCCGGCAGGACTGACCCTGAACGGTACGGCTATAAACAGCCGGGGAGATTATGTCAATTATGTCCGGGGACAGGGAGCCACGCATCAAAGGTTCCATCAACTGGCGGTTAACTACCGTCCCAATTTCTGTGGAAAATGTCTCCTGAAACTAAGGGGATGGAATGTATACAATTTACCTCAGAGTTATTAGTTTATGTTTGCTGTTGTTCGTAAATCAATGCGGGGGAAGTAAGATGGCGCTGTCATTAACAATAGCGGTCGAAAAAAATGAGTTTCTGCCGGGAGAATCGATACCGGTAACATTGACAATCGTCAATACCTCCGATTCAGTGGTCAACATTCCCAATTTCTCCTATAACAGCGACCTGACCGAAATCATTGTCAGCGATTCAAAGGGTAAGGAGATCGGACGAGTTAACGATCCGGTTCGCCAGCAGCTCCTGGGATTCATGGTGGTAGAGCCGATCGATCCGCCGGAGCAGTCACTGAGCCCGGAATCGCCGGAAAAGGCTGAGTTTGATGTCAGCCAGTTTATGCGTTTAGCCGAATCCGGGAAATATCTATTGACCGGCGGTTTTAAATACGATGATGATACTGTGATGTCGGAGCCTGTTGAGATAACGATTCTTGAGGGCAAGGCATCGGGGCTTTATCATGAGTGGCAGTATCGGATGGCGGGTAAATGGAGATGTCATCAGGTATATAAAGATCACGAAAAGGTCATGCATATGCTGGGGTACCGCCATAATCCGGCAGTGATCGATTACAACCTCCCGCTTAAAGATGGTTTTGAGGCGGACAGTTTTGGGCTGGCTTTTTCATGTTATGATAAGGACGATTATTATCCCTGGCTTCTGGGAATAAAAGACGGCAAGCTGGCCGGAGGCAAGCTAAAGGCCGACAGCTTTATGTTGAAATGTGAGGAGATTGAGTTTAAAGGACGTCCGGCATTTAATGCCTCAGTTGAGACTTATGAAAGAAAACTGATAATACCGGAAGCTCTGGATGACAAAATCCTCTTTCACATTTTTGATAGTGAGGGCAAAAAGAGGGATCAGAAGGAAATCGGTGTCGGCAAGGGAACCGATATTCTGGACGCTTCTGCATACAAGTCCGGCGAATTTCTTTTGATCTACCGCGAGACCACCGGCAAGGGCTCGGATATATACGCCGCAATCAGCCGCAAGAAGGATTTGTCGGATATCGAGCAGATTAAACTGGTCGGCTCGAGCAAGGATTTTGACGCGGCTGTTATTCCGCCCACCGTAAAGATGCCGCGCGATTTTTATGCGGTATCATTCGAGCCGGAGGAAAAGGCGCTGATGATATATTCGGTCAGCCTCAACCCAGATATCCGCACCCAGGTGCCGCCGAAGTCGATCCTTAAGTCGCAAGGTGATTTGCTGTTCTATTCGATTACAGTTGAACAGAACGGGGCGGCTTATTTGCTCTTTGTCGAGGACGGCAAAAAGTTGCTGTATTTTAATGTGGCCGATAATCATTTCCATTTTATAACAGAGGAAAAATTCTCCGATCCGCAGTTGATAGTCTCCGACACTGACGGCGTATTTCTGGCATATATAGATCATAAGGGCATAATTCAATACAGGCATGTGGAGCAGGTGATAAAGAGACACTGATGGAAGCAGAGATTCTTACCGTAACGCAGTTAACTGATCTTATCAAGGGCAAATTGGAGGAGACCTTTCCGGGGCTGTGGGTGACCGGGGAGATTTCCAATTACCTGCACCACTCTTCCGGGCATCGCTATTTCACGCTCAAGGATTCCAGCGCGCAGATAAAATGTGTGATCTGGAAATTCGTGGGACAACATCTGACCACCGAGCCGGAAAACGGTATGAAGGTCAAGCTGTTCGGTGATGTGACCGTGTATCCCCGCGGCGGTGTTTACCAGATCAGGGTGGCGCGCCTTCTGCCGCTTGGAATCGGCGAGCTGGAGGCGAAATTTCAGGAGCTTAAGCAGAAGCTTTATGCAGAGGGATTATTTGACGAGGAACGTAAAAAACCTTTGCCCGTGTTTCCCTCCACGATCGGAATCGTGACCTCTCCCACAGGAGCGGCTATCCGTGATATGATAAATATATTAACCCGGCGGGCGCCCTGGGTGAAAATTATTCTCGCACCGGTGCATGTGCAGGGCGAGGGCGCGGCCGAGGAGATCGCACGGGCGATCGGAAATTTCAAACGCTACAAGGCGGTTGACCTGATAATCACCGGACGCGGC